>JAJAYV010000301.1 GCA_026786045.1 Frankiaceae bacterium
GGGCTGTGTTTGGTTAATATCATACCGCCCGCTGGCTTTGGGTTGGTGGCTATCTCCCTCGAGCGGGCGGCCCGCTCTTTCGCCACAGCCGCCCGACTGTTGGGTGTCCAACCGCCGGCCAGGAGCCCGCGCCGCACCTGGTCCACCACGTGCTCCCGCCGCTCGTCCAGCCAGAAGCCCGGGATCCGCAACGTGGTGGCGCTCGTCCCGCTGAGCGCCAGCTCGTTCGCGCGGTCGAGGTCGGCGGCCCACGCTCGCACGAGCAGGTGGCCCAGACCGTCGACCTCCACGTGCAGGGCGTAGGCGTCCCACTCCGCATCCAGGTAGTAGCGGCCGCCAGGCCGCCGCCGCACCACCTGCCGCGCCGGTGCGGGCAGCCCGGCGCGGCGGACCGTCCGGAGGAACTGCAGCTCGCGGACGCTGTGCGCGCCGCCCTCGATGTCGTCCAGCGTCCGCAGCACGAGTGCGCGGTGCCGCACCGGTCCCAGCCGCAGGACCACGTCGCGAAGGTCCCGCGTACGCAGCCGCCGCTGCTGGACGCCGGCGCAGAGCAACGCCCGTACGTCGTCCGGTCGGGTGGCCCGGCTCGCAGCGTCGATGACGGCGCGGGGCAGGCGCAGCTGCGGTGGCTGAGCGGTCGGGTGCACGTCCAGCGGGTCGAGCAGTCGCGTGCGCGCCACGTCGACGTCCTGCAGGTGCGGCAGCGGTCCGGCCGCCGGGACCAGCAGCTCCGGTCGCGTGGGCCGTGGCAGGTCGAGTCCCCGTCGGGTCGCCGCGGTCGACCCGGACAGCACGACCCCGTGCGGTGATCGCAGGACCGCCACCCAGACCGTCTGCTCGGCTGTGAGCGGCCCGTTGTGCGTGACGACGACCTGCCCGTAGCGCTTCCACAGCCCGCTCTTCAGGTGCCGCCGGAGCAGGGGCTCCCCAGCAGCGACGGCGCGGGCGAGAACGCCCAGCCCGCGCGCCACCTCCACGTCCGGCGCCGGGTAGCCCAGCTCTCGTGCGCGGCTGCTGGCTGTGCTCGACCGCCCGGCGTCGATGTCCTCCACGGCCGGCAGCCTGCGGCCGCAGGGGTCCAGCTGGCGTGCGACTCGGCGCGAGCTGTGGACGGGCACGAGCTGTGGACACCGCGCCGCGAGCCGCGCCGGCCCGCCCAGATGTGGCGATCAACCGGGGGGTGCTGAGCGTGCGTGATCGCCACATCCGGCCAGGAGGAGGTGCGCGCCCCAGGGGGCCGCCGCCGCCGCCGTGTACCGCCGTCGGACCGCGCGCATCAAGCGCGGACCGCCCCACGTACTGTCCCTGCCGTGGCCGGGCCGGGGAACGACGCACCGATCGGGGTGTTCGACTCGGGGGTCGGCGGGCTGACGGTGGCCCGCGCGCTGCTCGACCAGCTGCCCGGCGAGCCGCTGCTCTACGTCGGCGACACCGCCCACGGCCCGTACGGCCCGCTGCCGCTCGCGGACGTCCGCCGGCACGCGCTGGCCGCGATGGACGGGCTCGTGCAGCAGGGCGTGAAGATGCTCGTCATCGCCTGCAACAGCGCCTCCAGCGCGTGCCTGCGTGACGCCCGCGAGCGCTATGACGTGCCGGTCGTCGAGGTGATCCAGCCGGCCGTGCGCCGGGCGGTCGCCGCGACCCGCAACGGCCGGGTCGGACTGCTCGCCACCGCGGTGACCGTCCAGAGCCGGGCGTACGACGACGCGTTCGCGGCCGCCCCGCAGGTCGGGCTGACCAGCGCGGCGTGCCCGCGGTTCGTCGACTTCGTCGAGCGCGGCGTCACCACCGGGCGCCAGCTGCTGCAGCTGGCCACCCACTACCTCGACCCGGTGCTGCGGGCCGACGTGGACACCCTCGTGCTGGGCTGCACCCACTACCCGCTGCTCACGGGCATGATCAGCCTCGTGGTGGGCGACGGCGTGACGCTGGTGAGCAGCGCCGAGGAGACCGCCAAGGACGTCTACAAGGTCCTGCAGCAGACCGACCTCGGCCGCGACCCCGAGGCCCCGCCGCCGGTCCACCGCTTCCAGGCGACCGGCGACCCGGAGCCCTTCGCCCGGCTGGGCCGCCGGTTCCTCGGACCGGAGATCGGGCAGGTCAGCGGGATGCAGGTGGGCGCGTGAGGCTGACGGTCCTCGGCTGCTCCGGCACCTTCCCCGGCCCGGAGTCGGCCTGCTCGGGCTACCTGCTCGAGCACGACGGCTACCGGCTCGTCGTCGACCTGGGCGCGGGTGTGCTCGGCCAGCTGCAGAAGCACATCGGGCTGCTGGAAGTCGACGCCGTCTACGTCAGCCACCTGCACGCCGACCACTGCATCGACCTGGTCGCCTACTCCTACGCCCGCCGCTACCACCCGGACGGCGTCCCGCCGCCGCTCCCGGTCTACGGCCCGGCCGGCACCAAGCAGCGGATCCTGGCCAGCTACGAGGAGCCGCCGTCGCACGGCCTCGAGGACGTCTACGACTTTCGCGAGGTCGCCCCCGGCACCCACCAGCTCGGCCCGTTCACGGTCACCGCCGCGCAGGTCAACCACCCGGTGGAGTGCCACGGCCTGCGCATCGAGGCCGGCGGGCGGTCGCTGGCCTACTCCGGCGACACGGGGGAGAGCGACGCGCTGGTGGGACTCGCCGACGGCGTCGACGCGTTCCTCTGCGAGGCGAGCTGGGTGAGCTCGGAGGACAACCCGCCGGACATCCACCTGTCCGGCCGACAGGCCGGCGAGCACGCCGCCAAGGCCGGTGTCGCGCGGCTGCTGCTCACCCACGTCGTGCCCTGGGTCGACCCGCAGGTCATCCTCGCTGAGGCCACCGAGGCGTTCGGCGGTCCGACCGAGCTGGTCACCTGCGGCACGTCGTACGACGTCTGACAGGCTCGACGGCATGACCTCACCCACCCCCAGGCACGACGGCCGCGCCGCCGACCAGCTCCGCTCCGTCCAGCTCACCCGCGGGTGGCTGGACCACGCCGAGGGGTCGTGCCTGGTCGAGTTCGGGCGCACCCGGGTGCTCGTCGCCGCCAGCGCCGAGCAGGGCGTCCCGCGGTGGCGCAAGGGCTCCGGGCTCGGCTGGGTGACGGCGGAGTACGCCATGCTGCCGCGCGCCACGCACACCCGCAGTGGCCGCGAGTCGGTCAAGGGCAAGGTCGGCGGCCGCACCCACGAGATCAGTCGGCTGGTGGGGCGGTCGCTGCGCGCTGCGATCGACCTGAGCAAGCTGGGCGAGAACACCATCGCGATCGACTGCGACGTGCTGCAGGCCGACGGCGGCACCCGCACCGCCGCGATCACCGGCGCCTACCTGGCGCTGTCCGACGCCTGCGCCTTCCTCGGCAAGCCCGAGGCCGTCGTGCGCTCGGTCGCCGCGATCAGCGTCGGCATCGTCGACGGGACGCCCGTCCTCGACCTCGACTACCCCGAGGACGTCTCGGCCGGCACCGACATGAACGTCGTCGCGACCGGCGACGGCGAGCTCATCGAGGTGCAGGGCACGGCCGAGGGCGCGCCCTTCGCCCGGCGCGAGCTCGATGCGCTGCTCGACCTCGCGCTCGGCGGGATCGTCGACCTCACCGCGCTGCAGACCGGCGCGCTCGCGCAGCCGCTCGGCGCCCACCGCGGCGACCCGCTCAAGCTGTGAGGGTCGTCCTCGCGACCGCCAACGCCGGCAAGGTCGTCGAGATGCGGCGGCTGCTCGCCGCGCAGGCCCCGTACGTCGAGGTGCTCGGACTGGCGGACGTCCAGGCGTACGAGCCCGGGCCCGAGACGGGGGCGACCTTCGCCGCGAACGCCCTGGCCAAGGCGCTCGAGGCGGTCGAGGCGACCGGGCTGCCGGCCGTCGCCGACGACAGCGGGCTGACGGTCGACGCGCTCAACGGGATGCCCGGTGTGCTGTCCGCCAGGTGGGCCGGCCGGCACGGCGACGACCGCGCCAACCTCGAGCTCGTGCTGGGGCAGCTGGCCGACGTACCGGACGAGCGGCGCGGCGCCGGCTTCGTCTGCGCCGCGGCGTACGCGCTGCCGGACGGTCGCAGCGAGGTCGTCCACGGCGAGGTGCGCGGCACGCTGCTCCGCGCGCCGCGGGGGACCGGCGGCTTCGGCTACGACCCGATCTTCCTGCCCGAGGGGATGGCGCTGACCTCGGCCGAGTTGAGCCCCCACGACAAGGACCGGATCAGCCACCGCGGGCAGGCGCTGCGCCTGCTCGTGCCGCGGCTCGTGGACGTCCTGCGCGCGTAGGGCAGCCTGTCGGCCGACCTGTCGACGGTGGTGTGCGCGCGGGGGGAGTCGAACCCCCACACCCTCTCGGGTACCAGGACCTAAACCTGGCGCGTCTGCCTGTTCCGCCACGCGCGCTCGTGCTGCTGCTCAGCGTACGAGACCCGGTTGCATAGCCGCATGTGCGAATCTAGGCTTCCTTCCGTGCCGCAGGTGAGGATGCGCGAAGCCGCCCGACTGTTGGGTGTCAGTGACGACACCGTCCGGCGCTGGGCCGAGAGCGGACGCCTGGCGACCAGCCTCGACGCCGCCGGCCGGCAGGCCGTCGAGGGCGCCGAGCTGGCCGCGCTGGCGGTGGAGCTCGCGGACGCCCCCGAGGCTCGTGGCGTCTCGGCCCGCAACACCCTGCCCGGCATCGTCACGCGGGTCCTGCGCGACGGCGTGATGGCTCAGGTCGAGCTGCAGGCGGGGCCGCACCGCGTCGTGTCGCTCATGAGCCGCGAGGCCGCCGACGAGCTGGGGCTCGAGGTCGGTGTGCTGGCCACCGCGAGCGTGAAGGCGACGCAGGTCGTCGTCGAACGGCGGCCGTGAGGCAGCTGGCGCTCGCGCTCGCCCTCGGGCTGGTCCTGAGTGGCTGCGCCGACGACCCCGCGGCCGGCAGCGACGAGGTGGTCGTGCTCGGCGCAGCCTCGATGGCGGAGGTGCTCGAGGACCTGGCCGACCTCTACGAGCAGGAGCATCCCGGCGCGCGCGTCGTCCTGTCGACCGGTGGCAGCAGCGGGCTGGCCCGACAGGTCGTCAACGGCCTGCCGGCCGACCTGCTGGTGCTGGCCAGCCCGGGCTCGCTGCAGCCGGTGCTCGACGCAGGGGAGCAGCGTGAGGAGCCCGTGGTCGTCGCGCGGAACCGGATCGAGATCGCGGTGCGCGAGGGCAACCCGAAGCGCCTGAGCGGGCTGGCAGACCTGGCCCGGCCGGAGCTCGCCGTCGCCCTCTGCGCGTCCCAGGTGCCGTGCGGGGCCGCCGCCGACCGGGCACTGCAGCAGGCCGGCGTGACGGCCAGCCCCGACACCCTCGAGCAGGACGTCCGCGCCGTGCTCACGAAGGTGCGCCTGGGCGAGGTCGACGCGGGCGTGGTCTACGCGACCGACGTGCGGGCCGCCGACGACGAGGTCGACGGGCTGCCGGTCGAGCCACCGGTCACCACCGACTACCCGGCCGTGCGGCTGCGCGGCGGCAGCGCGCCCGATGCCGCCCAGGACCTGCTCGACCTGCTCCGCTCCGAGCGCGGACAGGCGCTGCTGGTCGAGGCCGGCTTCGAGGTGCCGTGACCCGCCGCCCGCCCGCCGTCCTGCTCCTGCCCGCCCTGCTGGCGCTGGCCTTCCTGCTGCTGCCGCTGCTCGCCCTGCTGCTGCGCGCGCCCTGGACCGAGCTGCCCGACCTGCTGAGCACGCCCGTCGTCGGGCAGGCGCTGCGGCTCTCGCTCGTCACCGCCGGGCTCGCCACGGTGCTGTGCGTGCTGCTCGGGGTGCCGCTGGCCTGGCTACTGGCCCGCGCCAACCTGCCCGGCCGCGGGCTGCTGCGCGCGCTGGTGACGGTCCCGCTCGTCCTGCCGCCGGTCGTGGGTGGCGTGGCGCTGCTGCTGCTGCTCGGCCGCGACGGCGTCCTGGGCCGGCCGCTGGAGGCGCTCACCGGGCTGACCATCCCGTTCACCCCCGCCGCGGTCGTGCTCGCCAACGCCTTCGTCGCGCTGCCGTTCCTGGTCCTCGCTGTCGAGGGGGCGCTGCGCGGCGCCGACCGCCGCTACGAGGACGTCGCCGCGACGCTCGGCGCCGGGCGGTGGCACGTCTTCCGCACCGTCACCGTCCCGCTCGTCGCGCCCGGGATCGCCGCCGGAGCCGTGCTGTCCTTCGCGCGGGCTCTTGGCGAGTTCGGCGCGACCATCACCTTCGCCGGCAGCTTCCCGGGCCGCACCCAGACGATGCCGATCGCGGTCTACCTCGCGCTCGAGACCGACCCCGACGCGGCGATCGCGCTGTCGCTGGTGCTGCTGCTGGTGAGCGTCGCCGTGCTTGCCGTGCTGCGCGACCGCTGGACGGGAGTGCGGGTGTGAGCCTGCTGCTCGACCTGCGCGTCGAGCGGCCGGCCTTCACGCTCGACGTCGGGCTCAGCGTCGACCCGGGCGAGGTCGTCGCGCTGCTCGGGGCCAACGGTGCCGGCAAGACGACGGTCCTGCGGGCGGTCGCCGGGCTGCAACCGCTCACCGCCGGCTCGGTGCTGCTCTGCGGCGTCGCGCTGCAGGACCTGCCGCCCGAGGACCGCCGGGTCGGGCTGGTGCCCCAGGACGGTTTGCTGCTGCCGCACCTGTCGGCCCGCGACAACGTGGCGTACGGCCTGCGGGCGCGCGGGACCCGCCGCTCCGAGGCGCGCCGCCGCGCCGACGAGGAGCTCGGCCGCCTCGGCCTGGCCGATCGGGCGGGGGAC
>JAJAYV010000302.1 GCA_026786045.1 Frankiaceae bacterium
CGTCCGAGGAGCGGACCAAACGAGCCGTCGACCAGGCCCTCCGGGGGGCAATGCTGGTCGACGGCTCGACGGGGCGTGCACCAGTTGTGCACCACCAGGCCACTTAGGCCCTATACCCGCAGCTCACAGCGTCGGGGTGCTAGATGTCGTAGTAGAGCGAGAACTCGTACGGGTGCGGGCGCAGGCGGATCGCGTCGATCTCGACCTCACGCTTGTAGGCGATCCACGTCGAGATGAGGTCCTCGGTGAAGACCCCGCCCTCGAGCAGATAGTCGTGGTCGGCCTCGAGCGCGTCGAGCACGGCGTCGAGCGAGGCGGGCACCTGCGCGACGTCGGCCAGCTCGTCCGGCGGCAGCTCGTAGAGGTCCTTGTCGACCGGGGTCGGCGGCTCGATCTTGTTCCTGATGCCATCGAGGCCGGCCATGAGCATCGCCGAGAACGCGAGGTAGGGGTTCGAGGACGGGTCCGGGCAGCGGAACTCCAGGCGCTTGGCCTTGGGGTTGCTGCCGGTGATCGGGATGCGGATGCAGGCGGAGCGGTTGCGCTGGCTGTAGACCAGGTTGACCGGCGCCTCGAAGCCGGGCACGAGGCGGTGGTAGCTGTTGATCGTCGGGTTGGTGAAGGCCAGCAGCGACGGGGCGTGGTGCAGCAGGCCGCCGATGTAGTAGCGCGCGGTGTCCGACAGCCCGGCGTAGCCGACCTCGTCGTAGAACAGCGGCTCGCCGTCCTTCCACAGCGACTGGTGGCAGTGCATGCCCGAGCCGTTGTCGCCGATGATCGGCTTCGGCATGAAGGTGGCCGACTTGCCGTACTCGTTGGCGGTGTTCTTGACGATGTACTTGAACAGCATCATGTCGTCGGCGCCTTGGAGCAGGGTGTTGAACCGGTAGTTGATCTCCTGCTGCCCGGCCGAGCCGACCTCGTGGTGGCCGCGCTCGACGGTCATGCCGGCGTTCTCGAGCCGCACCGCGATCTCGTCGCGCAGGTCGGCGTAGTGGTCGGTGGGGGAGACGGGGAAGTAGCCGCCCTTGGTGCGCGCCTTGTAGCCCAGGTTGCCGCCGACCTCCTCACGACCGCTGTTCCAGGCCGCCGAGTCGGCGTCGATCTTGTAGAAGCTGCCCTGCGGCTGCGAGTCGAACTGGATCGAGTCGAAGATGTGGAACTCCGCCTCGGCGCCGAAGAAGCAGGTGTCGGCGATGCCCGAGCCCTTGAGGTAGGCCTCGGCCTTCTTGGCCACGTTGCGCGGGTCGCGGGAGTACGCCTCACCGGTGAGCGGGTCGTGGATGAAGAAGTTGACGATCAGCGTCTTGCGGGTGCGGAACGGGTCGAGCTGCGCGCTGGTCGGGTCCGGCAGCAGCAGCATGTCCGACTCGTGGATCTCCTGGAAGCCGCGGATCGACGAGCCGTCGAAGCCGAGCCCGTCGGTGAACACGTCCTCGGTGAACGAGCCGGCCGGCACGGTGAAGTGCTGCATCACACCGGGCAGGTCGCAGAAGCGGACGTCGACCATCTCGACGCCCTCCTTCTCGATGTACTTCAGGACCTCGTCGGCACTGGTGAACAAGGACGTCCTCCGGGAGTCAGGGACACGGCAGGTCAGCCGTGCCGAGGTGCGGGCGCTGCACGGAGGCTAGCCCTGGGCCGTGACCCGCCGGTGTCCCGAGTGTTTCGGGGCGGTTACGCCGGCGGCCCTTCCGACAGGCGGTCGCAGCAGCCGCGGCACTAGCCTCGCAGGCATGGCGCGGTGGACGGGGACCTGGCTGTCCGGGCTCGGTGCGGCCGGGGTCGACCGCTACGGCGAGGGCTCGTGGCCCGGTCGCCGGCACGGCCTGCCGCCCGAGGGGCCGGGTGCGGTGGCGACCACCGGCTCGCGCTTCGCCGCGATCGTCGTCGACCTGCTCGTCGGCGCGCTCATCGCCGCGCTCGTCAACGGCGCGCTGGAGGACCCGTCGTCCACGGTGCGCACCACGGTCGTCAACGGCGCCTTCGCCGCGCAGGTGATCGTGCTGCAGACGCTGACCGGCCAGTCGCTCGGCATGCGCCTGCTCGGCATCCGGGTCGCCCGGCTGGCCGACCCCGCCGGCGCCCCCGGCTTCCTGCCGGTCGCCGTCCGGACCCTGCTGATCTTCCTCGTGCTGCCGGCGGTCATCCTCGACCGCGACCGGCGGGGGCTGCACGACAAGGCGGCCGGCACCGTGGTGCTGCGGACCCGCGCGGCGCGCAGCTTCGCGGCCGACGGCCGCTGAGTCGCCGACGGCCTAGCGGCGCGGGACCCGCGTCGGCATCGGGCCCTTGGGGATCGGCAGCGACGTCGCGCCCATCGCCTTGAACTTGCGGTCGAGCTCGTTGATCTGCTTGCCCTTGATGTTGCGCGGCAGCTTGAGGAAGTGCCGCTCGAGCTTGCGCAGCGGGACCTGCCCCTCGCCGTCGCCGACGACGACGTCGTAGACCGGGGTGCTGCCGATGATGCGAGCGGCCTTCTTCTTCTCGGTCGCGATGAGCTGGCGGGCCCGGTTGGGGGAGCCCTCGGCGACCAGGACCAGGCCCGGCTTGCCGATCACGCGGTGGACCAGGTCCTGGTCGCGGGTGAAGCCGACGGCTGGCGTGATCCGCCAGTCGCCGCGCATGTTGGACAGCACCGCTGCGGCGGCGCCGATCTGACCCTCCACCTGGGAGTAAGCCGTGGCCTGCACCCGCTTGCCGAAGACGAACGCCGCCGCCACCAGGCCAAGCAGGAAGCCCAGGAAGCCGAGGTAGAGCGCGCCGCCGAAGACCAGGCCGATGGCGAGCAGCAGCAGGAACGGCACGAAGAAGGCAGCCAGCACCAGCGGCAGCACCTTCGGGTCCTGGGCGCGGGTGGCGGTGAACGCCATCCGGATCTGCTTGAGCTTGGCGCCGCGGGGCGCCTTGGGCTTCTTGACCTTGGTGGAGCCGGCCTTCCCCTTCGCGGGGGCAGCCTTCGAGGAGCGCTTCAGCAGGGCCATGGCGCCAGGATAGGTGCGGAGGGCGTCAGGGTGTCGGGCCCTGGGCTGCGCGGCGGGCTGCGCGGGCCGCGTCCGCGTCGGCCTGGCGGGCCGAGGCCTGCTCCAGCGTGGGGGCGGTGCCGCCCATCCTCGCCGGGATCCACCAGGTGTCCTCCGGGGTGCGCGGCCCGCCGGGGTAGGTCGCGCGCGCCTCGTCGAGCAGCAGCTGCATCCGGGCCTTGAGGTCCGCAGTCACGGCCACCGGGGCGCTGCCGGGCGCCGGCGTGAACGGCGCGCCGATGACGATGCGGATCGGGGTGCCGCGGGTGAGGTCCTTGGGTCGGCCCTTGGTGAAGACGCGCTGGCTGCCCCAGACGACGCACGGCAGGATCGGCGCGCCCGCCTCCATCGCCATGCGCGCGGCGCCGGTCTTGAACTCTTTGAGCTCGAACGACAGCGAGATCGTGGCCTCGGGGAAGACGCCGACGATCTCGCCGTCGCGGACCGCGTCCACCGCCAGCTGGTAGGACGCGTTGGCGGCGCCGTGCCGGTCGACGGGGATGTGCTTCATGCCGCGCATGAGGGGGCCGCTGACCTTGTGGTCGAAGACCTCCTTCTTGGCCATGAAGCGCACCAGCCGACCGGCCGGGCGGGCGGCCAGCCCGGCGAAGGTGAAGTCGAGGTAGCCGACGTGGTTGATGGCCATGACCGCGCCGCCGGTGCGGGGGACGTGCTCGTCGCCGCTGATCGTGAACGTCAGCCCCAGGCCCCGGAAGGCCGCGCGGGCCAGGGCGATGACGGGGGTGTACGTCGGCTCTGCCATGCGCCGGAACCTACCCGGCGCGGGCCCGTGCGGGCGGGGAGGAGCAGGTGCCGTCAGGACCCGGTGCCGGCCCGGCGCTGGGCGCTGCGGACAGCCACCTCGAGGGCCGCCTCGGCCTCGCGGCGGGAGCGGGAGCGGGACGCGTCGGCGGACATGCCTGCCCAGGCGTTGCGCCGGGCGGTGCGCTGCCCACCACCGGGGAGAGCGGTCAGCAGCAGGTCCTGGACGATCGGGGCGATCGGCACCGTGCACCTCCGGGCGACGAGGGGGTCGACGAGGACGGTGCCGGTGCCGTGTGTCGGGCAGGTGTCCCGGCCGTGAACGTCCTGGATCCACCTGCGCACACTCAGCTGCGCGCCCCGCCGCTCAGGGTGAGGGCCCGGACCTGCGGCGCGGGGTGGCTCAGTGCGCGGCGCCGTCCTGGAAGTCGACGTCGGCGTGGCTGCCGTCGCACAGCGGCTTGGTCTTGGACGCCCCGCACCGGCAGAGCGTCATCCGGTTGCGGGTCTCGAGCGGCTGGCCGTCGGCGCGTTCGACGGTCACGCCGCCGGTGACGAAGAGCGGACCGTCGTCGGTCACCGCGACGCCGGGCGCGAGATCCGGTTCGAGGTCGTGGCTCGCCCCGGCGAGCCGGTAGGTCAGAGCTCCAGAGGGGCAGTTGCCCACCATCCCTGCGAGCTGGGTCTTCACGGTCGTGCTCTCGCTGTCCGGGACCATCTTCCAGACGTTGCTGACCTTGTTGCTGCAGAACCCGGCGTGCTCGCACAGCCCGCGGTCGTCGCGCACCGACATCCCGGTGCCCGGCAGCGTCTTGGCCCGTTCGGCGTAGGTGTTGGTCGCGGCGGTCTCGGTGCCGTCCCAGTCCTGGGAGGCGTGGCTGCCGTCGCAGAAGGGCTTGTTGCTCGACGCACCGCAGCGGCAGAGCGAGTAGCTCTCCTCCGTCGGCAGCGGTGCGTCGTGCTCCCACGCCACCGGCTCGCCCTGCTCTGTGCTGACCTGACGGGCCCGGTGCAGGGGCGTGCCGCCGCTGACGCTGTAAGGTCCGTTCGGCGTGATGGTGATGCGCATGCATTCCTCCGAGGAGCGGTCCGGCGAACACGGCCGACGGCCCGCCGGGTCAGCATCCCGCGAAGGGTCACCGGCGGCCAGCGGTAACGGCTTCCCGCGCGCCACCCTGCTCAGTGGCTGGTGCCGCGGACGGCCCGGCGGAGGGCTCGGCGGGTGGTGCTGGCGAGCAGGACGAGGCGCAGGCGCATGCGCAGGTCGAAGGGCAGCTCCTCGTCGACCTCCTCGTACACGCAGAGGTCCACGGTGCGGGTCGTGGTCCGGGGGCCGGTCACGGCGGACATGGTCGTGCTCCTGTCTGCCGCACGTCCGGGGCGGCGGCGGCCCGGGCCAGTCCACCGGCCGGCGCGACTGCGGGACAGGGACCAAGGACCCGGCTCCGGGGGTCTCAGGTCACTGTCCGGGCGGGACACTCCGGCGCAGGCTGGGTCGAACACCCCAGGAGGCAGCCATGACCAGCCCGCACCTCACCTCGTCCGTCCGCCACGTGCTCGAGGCGGC
>JAJAYV010000303.1 GCA_026786045.1 Frankiaceae bacterium
GCGGCGCCGGCCGGCGGGGGCGGGGGCGGGGGCCCGGGGGGGGGGGGGCCGGGGGGGGTGCGCCCCCCCGTGGCGGGTGCCGGCCAGCTGGCGCGCCGCGCCCACGCCGCGCTCCTCGCCCAGCCGCACGAGCAGCAGGGTGCTGGCGGCGCTGCGGCGGGGCACAACCACAGTCTGGCCGGAAGTGTCAAGGACCTGGCCGCGCGAGACCTGGGTCACGCCCCCGTCGGTCCCTAGCGTCGCCGACATGGTGAGGGTGGCGATCGTCGGGACCGGCTTCGGAGGCATCGGCACCGCCGTGCGCCTGCTCCAGGACGGCGTCGAGGAGCTGGTGCTCTTCGAACGCAGCGACGACGTCGGCGGCGTCTGGCGCGACAACACCTACCCGGGCGCGGCCTGCGACGTGGCCAGCCACCTCTACTCGTTCTCCTTCGCGCCCACCGGCCGCTGGTCACGCCGGTTCGCGCCGCAGGCCGAGATCCACAGCTACCTGCGCGACGTGGCCCGAGACTTCGGCCTGCTGCCCCACGTCCGCCTCCGCACCGAGGTGCTGTCCGCGGCGTGGGACGGCGGGCAGTGGGTGCTGGAGCTGTCGGGCGGCGGGTCGCACACCGCCGACGTGCTGGTGGCCGCCTGCGGCCAGCTCAGCCGGCCCCGGCTGCCGGACGTGCCGGGGCTGCAGGACTTCGCCGGCACGACGTTCCACAGCGCCGAGTGGGACCACGACGCCGACCTGACCGGCCGGGTGGCGGTCCTCGGCACCGGCGCGAGCGCGATCCAGTTCGTGCCCGAGGTGGCCCGCACCGCCGTGGCCGTAACCGTCTTCCAGCGCTCCGCGCCGTACGTCCTCCGCAAGCCTGACCGGGCGTACGGCACGGTGGTGCGCGCCGCGCTGGACCGCGCGCCGTGGCTGCTCAAGGCGGACCGGCTCAAGGTCTTCTGCACCAACGAGCTGCGCAGCCTGGGCTTCAACACCGAGCCGCGGCTCATGAAGGGCGTCGACGTCCGCTTCCGCCGGTACCTCGCGCAGCAGGTCCCGGACCCGGTGCTGCGCGACCGGCTCACCCCGCGCGACCCGATCGGCTGCAAGCGGATCCTGCAGAGCAACGAGTGGTACCCGGCGCTGCAGGAACCGCACGTCGAGCTGGTCACCGACGACGTCGTGCGCGTCGTGCCCGAGGGCGTCGTGAGCGCCGACGGGCGGGTGCACGAGGCCGACGTCCTCGTGCTCGGCACCGGCTTCGCCGCGACCGAGCTGCTCGCGCCGATGCAGGTCACCGGCCGCGACGGGCGCCAGCTCACCGACGCGTGGAGCCAGGGCGCGGAGGCCTACCTCGGCACCACCGTCGCCGGCTTCCCGAACCTGTTCCTGCTCTACGGCCCCAACACCAACCTCGGGCACAGCTCGATCCTGCTCATGCTGGAGAGCCAGATCGCCTACGTGCGCGACGCCGTGCGGCTGGTGGGCGACGGCGGTGCGCTGGAGGTCCGGGCCGAGGTGATGCGCGCCTTCAACGACCGGCTGCAGAACAAGCTCGCCGGCACGGTCTTCGCCGGCGGCTGCCGCAGCTGGTACCTCGACGCCCGCGGGCGCAACACCCAGAACTGGCCCGGCACCACCCTGGACTTCCGCCGCCGCACCCGCCGGGTCCGGCTCGAGGACCACGTCCTCGTCCCGGCCCGACCGCTGGTCGATGCAGGATCCTGACTGGAGCCGGTGCGGTCGTTCGGCTGCAGCCGGGCACCGGACTGGCCGACACTGAGCAGGACGGGCCCCGGCACGGTCCGCACGCCCGGAGGACCCTGCTCGTGACGCATCCCCGCTCCACCCCTGCCCTCGTCCTGATCGTCCTGCTCGTGGCGGCGGGGCTGCCCGCTCTGATGGCCTCGGCGGCCGAGGTGCAACGCCTGTCCGGCTCCGGCCGCTACGAGACGGCCGCGGCGGTGAGCGCGTCCTTCTTCGACCCGGGCGTCCCGGTCGCCTACGTCGCCACCGGGCTGTCCTTCCCGGACGCGCTGGCCGGCGGGGCCGCCGCGGCCGCGAAGGGCGGCCCGGTGCTGCTCGTCGACCGCGACGCCGTGCCGGACGCGACCGAGGGCGAGCTCGAGCGGCTGCGGCCCGGGCGGATCGTGGTGCTGGGTGGCGAGAGCGCCGTGTCGGCTGCCGTTCTCGGTCCGCTCGACGCCTTCACCGACGGTGAGGTCACCCGGCTGTCCGGCCCGGACCGCTACGCGACCGCGGCCGCGATCAGCGCCGCGACCTTCGCGCCGGGCGTGCGCAACGTGCACATCACCACCGGCGCCGGCTTCGCCGACGCACTCGCCGCGGGCCCGGCAGCGGGGGCGCAGAACAGCCCGGTGCTGCGCGGCCCCCCCGGCGCGGTGCCGGCGGCGACCGCAACCGAGCTCCGCCGGCTCCAGCCTGCGGCGATCACCGTCCTGGGCGGCGCCACGGCCGTCTGGCCCGCCGTCGAGGCGGCGCTGGAGCGGTACGCCCCGGTCACCCGGCTCTTCGGACCCGACCGGTCGGCGACCTCCGCCGCCGTCGCCCGCGTGGCTTTCCCGGACCGCGTGCCGGCCGTGTTCCTCGCGGCCGGCGGGGCCTTCCCCGACGCGCTGGCCGGCGGACCGGTCGCCGCCCTCACCCCCGGACCGCTGATGCTCGTGCCGAAGGACTGCATCCCCGCGGTCGTGCAGGCCCAGATCGACCGGCTGGCGCCGGAGCGGGTCGTGGTCCTCGGCGGCACTGCCGCAGTCGGCATCGGGGTTGCGAGCGGCACGCCCTGCCCGGGCGGTGCTGCCGCCCCGCCGGCCTCGGTCTCCGGCGGCCCGGCCAGCACCTTCGTCGTCGAGGCGCCGGACTACGCCAGCGAGGTGCACGGCGACCCGTGGGACTACGCCAACACCGACGACATCCACGTCGGCACCCCGCAGATGTCCGACGGCGGCGCGGTCGCGGGCGGGCTGCTCACCTACCGGACCGCCACGGCCTTCCCGTGGATGGACCCGATCCCGTACCTGCCGGGCTCGATGCCGCTGGAGCGGGACGGGCCGCGCGCCCCGGTCGACACCGCCCGCTACACCCACCTGTCCGTGCGCATGAGCGCCTCCCAGGCCGGCGCCGGGATCCTCGTCTGGTCGATCTGCGACTGGTCGCGCAGCAGCTCCTGCCAGGGAGCGAAGGGCGTGGCGGTCCAGGCCGGCTGGCACACCTACGACGTCCTGCTCGAGGGCACCGACCCGAACCTGCGCGCGCCCTGGTCGGGCTCGGCCCTGCAGCTGCGCTTCATCCCGAACGACAAGACCGACGTCGACATCGCGGTGGACTGGATGCGCCTGCACGGCGCAGCGGCCCCCGCCCGCTTCACCCTGGCGCCGGTGGCCCCCGGCGCCGCCAACGAGGTGCTGTGGGACAGCGACGGCGACCTGACGAACAACACCGCGGGCGCCCCCGGCTGGGGCGTGCTCGGCACGACGACCGGCACCGCGTACGACTTCCCCGTCGCGACGTTCCCGCCCGGTCAGTACCGCCTCTACACCCGCGCCTCCGGGCGCACCGGCGCCTACACCGAGGCGCTGCACGTGCTGCCTCGGCCACGGGTCGTCGTCGACAGCCCGAGCCTGCGCAGCGGGGACGACTACGCGACTGCCGTGCGCGGGAACCCCTGGGACTTCGCAGGTCTGGACGACGTCGGTCGTCACGAGAACGTCTGCAACTCGCAGATCCTCGACGGTGGGGTGCTTGCTGCGAACAACTGCGGGGCCGAGATCGACAACCCCTACTTCTTCCTGCCGACCGCCGGGGCGATCGACGGCAGCACCTGGCACCGGCTGCACCTGCGGCTGCGCTACGACGGCCCGTTCGGCCTGACCGGCGGACCGACGGGCGGCGCGGTGGCCCGGCTCATCTGGTTCGTCGCCGGCGACGGCGCGGCCAGCGACCAGAACGTGCACGACATCGTCGTCCACCCCGGTTGGCAGGACATCGCCGTCGACCTCAGGACCGACCCGCCGTCCGCCGTCGTCGACGAGACGCAGTCCGGCCCGCGCATCGGCTGGGCCGGCCAGACGATCACCTCGCTGCGGCTGGACCCCAACGAGGACGTCAGCAGCCGGCAGTGGTACGTCGACAGCGTGCGGCTGACGCGGGAGGACGCCGCCCGTGGGGCCTACGACGTGCGCTTCCGGGAGACCTCCGGACTCGGCGGTACCGCGCAGGTGTTCCTCGACCGCGACCGCAGCGGCACCGACGGGGTGCAGGTGGCGGCGCAGCCGGTCGTCGGGGGGCCGAACACCGCCCGCATCGCACTGCCGGGCTCGTTGCCCGAGGGCCGCTACTGGCCCTACGTCGTCGTGACCGGCCCGTCCGGCAGCACGGTGGAGTACGCCGCCGCACCGGTGCACCTGACCCGGTAGGGCGAGCCCCTAGACCAGCCGTACCCTCTCGGTCCCGAGCGCCACGACGTCGCCCTTCTTCAGCTGACGCCCGCGGCGGGTCTCGACCCGGCCGCCGACCGTCACCGCGCCCTGCTCGAGCAGCGGGCGGACGTCGGAGCCCTGGTCGACCAGCCCGGCGAGCTTGAGCAGCTGGCCCAGGCGGATGCCGTCGTCACGGACCTCGACCGGACGGATGACCTCGCGCACCCGACCATCCTGCACGATCGTCCTGCGCACACGAGGGGTTGCGGCGGAGCCACACCTGGGCTGCGTCCGTTTCGTCACGGTCGGGTGACGGGCATGTCGTCAGGGTCTGCACCCGCGGGCCCTGACTCCGTCACAAAGGATCCCGAGGCCCCGTCATGCTTGTGCGGTCCGACCTCGCCGACGGCGTCCTGGTGCTGACCGTCGAGGGCCCCCTGCTCGACGCCGACGTCGCGACGCTGTGCGTCTCCGTCTCGCGCGCGCTCACCGAGCCGGTGCGCGGCGTCGTGCTCGACCTCGGGGCCGTCGACGAGGTCAACGACGTCGCCCGCTGCGCGTTGCAGGAGCTGGCCCACCTGTCGTCGGGCTGGCCGCGCGCGGCCCTCGTCGTCGCCAGTGGGCCGACCGGGCTCGACCTCGACGGTGGGGTCGTCCTCCCCGACCGCGCCCAGGCCCTCGCCCACGTCGACGACCGCCAGGAGCGTCCGCGCGCGGTCATGAGCCTCGACGCGGGTCTCGCCTCCGCCGCGCAGGCCCGCGCAGCGGTCGCCGCGTGCAGCGACCGCCTCGGTCTCGACGAGCTCAGTGACGACGTCGTGCTGGTCGTCAGCGAGATGGTCACGAACGCCGTGCGCCACGCTGTGCCGCCGGTCCGCCTGGAGATCGAGGCGGGTGAGGACGCCGTCGTCGTCGCAGTGTGCGACGGCAGCCCGCAGTCCCCCGTCGCCCGCGAGGCCGACCTCGACGCCGAGGGCGGTCGCGGGATGCTGCTCGTCGACCTGCTCAGCGACGATCACGGCGTGCGCGCCCAGCCACCCGGCAAGGCGGTCTGGGCCATGCTTCTCCGGCGGCGCTCCCGGGTCTGAGGGCTGCGCTCCGTACGCTGCCGCGATGCCGTCGATCCGTGTCCTGCTGCCCTCCGGCGTGCTCGACCTCGACGCGCTGCGCGCCGAGCTGGAGGTCCCGGGGGAGTTCCCCCCGGACGTGCTGGCCGAGGCGGAGGCGGCGGCCGCCTCGCCGCGACTGCCGGAGCTGGACCGGACCGACCTGCCGCTGGTCACGATCGACCCGCCCGGCAGCCGCGACCTGGACCAGGCGCTTCACCTGGCCCGCACCGCGACCGGCTTCCGGGTGTCGTACGCCATCGCCGACGTCGGTGCGTTCGTGCGGCCGGGGGGCGTCCTCGACACCGAGGTGCACGCCCGCGGGGTGACGCTCTACGCGCCGGACGGGCGGGTGCCGCTGCACCCGCCGGTGCTCGGCGAGGACGCCGCGAGCCTGCTGCCCGACGTGGTGCGCCCGGCGCTGCTGTGGGAGCTCGACCTCGACGCCGAGGGCTCGCTGGTCGGCACCGACGTCCGGCGGGCGCTCGTGCGGTCAACCGCGCGGCTGGACTACGCGACCGTGCAGGCCGCGGTCGACGACGGCAGCGCTGACGAGGTGCTGCAGCTGCTGCGCGAGGTCGGCCTGCTGCGCGAGCAGCAGGCGCTCGATCGCGGCGCGGTGGACCTGCCGACCCCGTCGCAGGAGGTCGAGCTCGACGGGCACGACCGGCCCACCCTGGTCTGGCGCGCGCAGCTGCCGGCCGAGGGCTGGAACGCCCAGATCAGCCTGCTGACAGGGGCTGCAGCGGCCGGCCTCATGCTGGCCGCGGGCATCGGCCTGCTGCGCACGCTGCCGCCCGCGCCGGCCCATGACGTGGAGACGCTGCGGCGCAGCGCGCTCGCATTGGGCGTCGAATGGCCGAGCGGGGCGTCGTACGGCGCCGTGGTCTCCGGCCTCGACCCGCACGAGCCCGCGCACGCCGCGCTGCTCGTGCTGGCCACCCGGCTGCTGCGCGGCGCCGGCTACACCGCCTTCGACGGGGGCCCGCCGGAGCAGCCGCTGCACTCCGCCGTCGCCCTGCCCTACGCCCACTGCACCGCACCGCTGCGGCGGCTGGCCGACCGGCACGTCGGGGAGCTCTGTATCGCGCTGGCCGCCGGGGAGCCGGCGCCGGAGTGGGTGCGCGCCGCGCTGCCCGGCCTGCCCGACGTGATGGCAGGGGCGACGCGCCGGGCCGGGGCGCTGGAGCGGGCCGTCGTGGACGGCGCCGAGGCCGTGGTGCTGGCCGCGCGCCGGGGCGAGCGCTTCGCCGCCGTGGTCGTGGAGACCGGACCGGGGCGCGGCGTCGTGCAGCTGCAGGACCCGCCCGTGCGGGCGCGCTGCGAGGGCGCCGACCTGCCGCTGGGCGAGTGGGTGGAGGTCGAGCTGGTCGTGGCCGACCCGGCCACCCGCGAGGTGCTGCTGCGGCGGGTCTGACCGCCCGGCGCGCCGGCCCGCGGGGCGGCTGACATGCTCCGAGGATGACCGACCCCACCGCCGCCCCTGATGTCACGTCGCTGGTCGTCTCCGTCCTCGGCGGCACCGGCGAGCAGGGCCGCGGCCTGGCGCGACGCCTCGCGCTGGCCGGCTGCACCGTCGTCCTCGGCTCGCGCGACGCCTCCCGCGCCGAGGCCGCCGCCGCCGAGCTGCCCGGCATCGTGAGCGGGGCCGACAACGCCGGCGCGGCGCGCGCCGGCGACGTGGTCGTCGTGGCGGTCCCATGGGACGGGCACAAGGAGCTGCTGCAGTCCCTCGCAGGGGACCTCGCCGGCAAGGTCGTCGTGGACTGCGTCAACCCGCTCGGCTTCGACAAGCAGGGCGCCTACGCGCTGCCCGTCGAGGAGGGCAGCGCTGCCCAGCAGGCCGCCGCCGTGCTGCCGGACAGCCGCGTCGTCGGCGCCTTCCACCACATCAGCGCCGTGCTCCTGCTCGACGAGTCCGTCGACACCATCGACACCGACGTGCTGGTGCTCGGCGACGACCGCGAGGCCACCGACCTGGTGCAGGCGCTGGCCGCCGCGATCCCGGGCATGCGCGGCGTCTACGCCGGCCGGCTGCGCAACGCCCACCAGGTCGAGGCGCTGACCGCCAACCTCATCTCCGTCAACCGCCGATACAAGGTCCACGCCGGTGTTCGCGTCACCGACGTCTGACGACACCGGCCGGGAGCCCGCCGTCCCGGCACGCGTGCGCCGGGTCGTCTCGCTCGTCCCGTCGCTGACCGAGGCGGTCGCGGCGACCGCGCCCGGGCTGCTGGTCGGCGCCACCGACTGGTGCACCCACCCGGCCGACCTCGACGTCGGCCGCATCGGCGGCACCAAGAACCCGCGCGTCCCCGACGTGCTCGACCTGCGGCCCGACCTCGTCCTCGCCAACGCCGAGGAGAACCGCCCGGTCGAGCTCGATGCGCTGCGCGAGGCCGGCTGCGCGGTGTGGGTGACCGCCCCCGAGACGCTGCCCGCCGCCCTGGTCTCGCTCGGCCGGATGCTCGCGGCCTGCGGGCTCGACGAGCCCGAGTGGCTGGGAACGGCTCGGGCGTCGTGGGCCGAGCCGTTCGCCGGAGCCCGCCGCACCGCCGTCGTCCCGATCTGGCGCCGGCCGTGGATGGCGGTCGGACGCGACACCTTCACCGGCGACGTGCTCGCCCGGCTCGGCGTGGACAACGCGCTGGCCGGCCACGCCGACCGATACCCCAAGGTGGCACTGGACGACCTGCCGCCGCACGACCTGGTCGTGCTGCCCGACGAGCCGTACGCCTTCACGGCCGACGATGGCCCCGAGGCCTTCCCCGGCGTCCCGGCCGCGCTGGTGAGCGGACGGCACCTGACCTGGTACGGCCCGTCGCTCGCCGAGGCCCGTGAGGTGCTCACCCGCCAGCTCGATGTCTGAGCGGATGCGCGCGGCGCTCTGCCTGTGGGGCGTCGTGCTGCTGACCGCCGTCTGGGTCGTGGCGGGGCTGGTCACCACCGGTTTCGACCCGGTGCGGCAGAGCATCAGCCAGCTCCAGCGCGACGGCACGGCGACGGGCGTGGTCATGACGGCGGCCTTCACGGTCTTCGCCGGGGGCGCGGTGGCCTTCGCGCCGGTCCTCCCGCGGTTGCCTGCGGCTGCTCTACTGGTCGCCGGCGTCGCCACCCTCGGGGCCGCGCTGTCGCCGCTCGGCGAGGTCCGCGGGGGGCGGCAGGACGCGGTGCATCTCGCCTTCGGCGCCACGGGCTACGCCGCGCTGGCGGTGCTCCCGCTGCTTGCCGCGGTCCACCTGCCTGGCGCGCGGAGGTGGCTCGCCGTGGCGGCCGGAGCGGTGGCCTCGGCCTGCCTGCTGGGCACCGTGCCGGCCGACTCGATCTCCGGGGCGCTGCAGCGGGCAGGCTTCCTGTCGGCGCACCTGTGGCTGGCCGCGATGGCGGTGCAGGTGCTGCGTCAGCCCCAGGAGGCGAGCGGCCGCGGCGCCCCGCCTGCGCGACGTCGTTCACAGGTGCCACCCTGAAAGCCATGGAACCCGACGAGCTCGACCGCCTGCTCGACGAGGTGCTCGTCGGCGGACGGCGGCCCGTGCTCGTCGAGCTGGCCGAGCCCGATCCTGTCTGGCCGCAGCGCTTCTCTGCCCACCGGCAGCGGATCGTCGCCGCGCTGGGCGCCACCGCCACCGCCACCGACGTTCAGCACGTCGGCTCGACGGCGGTGCCGGGCCTGGCGGCCAAGCCGGTCGTCGACGTGCAGCTCGCGGTGGACGACCTGGAGGTCGCCGTGACGGCCCTGGAGGCTGCCGGCTACGTCCTGCGCGTCCGCGAGCCGGGGCACCGGATGCTCAAGGCGCCACCGCCGGACGAGGCGAACGTGCACCTGCATGAGCCCGGCGACCCGGCGCTCGAGGAGCGGCTGCGGCTGCGCGACCGGCTGCGCGCCGACCCTGCTGCCCGCCGGCGCTACGAGGACGCCAAGCGCGCGTTCGCCGGTCGTACCTGGCCCGATGTCAACCACTACGCCGAGGCCAAGGGCCCCGTCATCCGCGCGATCCTGGCTGAGCCCGGGCGCCCCTGAGCCTGCAGGACGGGCTCGTACTGGTCCTGGCGTCGCTGCGGGCCCGTCTGAGCCGCGGTTCGCGATACGACGATCAGTACGACGGTCGGTGACGGGTGACGTGCCTCGTGCAGCGGGTGGTGCACGGGAGGTCAGGATCCTCGAGAAGTTGACGGCTCGTGCACCGACCTCTGCGGGGCACACGTCGCTCTGGCAGGCCCACGATCCGTCGCGAGCCGCGATCTCAGTCGAAGCTGTGCTCGGCGGTGGGGAAGCGGCCCTCGCGGACGTCGTCGACGTACTCCTGCGTGGCGGCGATGAGGATGCCGCGCAGGTCGGCGTAGCGCTTGACGAAGGTCAGCGGCGCGCCGGGGGTGAGGCCGGCCATGTCGGTCCACACGAGGACCTGGGCGTCGCAGCCGGCGCCGGCGCCGATGCCGATCGTGGGAATGTCGAGCTCCTTGGTGACCCGCTCGGCCAGCTGGGCCGGCACGGCCTCCAGCACCACCGCGAAGGCACCGGCCGCCTGCACCTCAAGGGCGTCGGCGAGCAGCGCGTCGGCGGCATCGCCGCGGCCCTGGACCCGCAGGCCCATGACGAGCTCGGACTGCGGGGTCAGCCCGACGTGCCCCATCACGGGGGCGCCCGCCGACACGAGCAGCTCGATCTGCGGGGCGACCCGGGCCCCGCCCTCGAGCTTGACGGCGTGCGCGCCGCCCTCCTTGAGGAAGCGCACGGCGGTGGCCAGCGCCTGCTCGGGCGAGGCCTGGTAGGAGCCGAACGGCAGGTCGGCCACCACGAGCGGCCGGCTGGTCGAGCGGACGACCGCGCGCACCATCGGCAGCAGCTCGTCGACAGTGACCGGCACGGTGGTGGGGTAGCCGAGCACGTTGTTGCCGGCGGAGTCGCCCACCAGCAGGACGGGCATGCCGGCCGACTCGAAGATCCCTGCGGTGAGCATGTCGTAGGAGGTCAGCATCGCCCAGCGCTCGCCGCGCTCCTTGGCGCGCTGCAGGTCGCTGGGGCGGACGCGACGGTTGGTGACACCGCCGTACAGGGCCGGGAGCTCGGACACGGGGACCTCCATCGGTCGCGACTCGAGGCCGACCCCCACGGGCGGGGGTCCGGTCCCCGGACCCGTCCAGGTTGCCACTGCCACCGCCGTCCGTCTGTGTGGCCCGTCCCACACCGGCTGCAGTAGCGGAACGGTTGCGTATCGGAAGAGCCGGCCCTATCGTCAGACGACTTGCGAGACGACCCCGTCTAGGAACAGGACCCGGTGACCACGACGACCGACGCGCCGACGCGCCGCACGGGCCGCCCGCGCGACCCCGAGGTCGACAGCGCGATCCTGTCCGCCACGCTCCAGCTGCTGGCCGACGGCGGCTACGAGGCGCTCACCATCGAGGCGGTGGCCGCGTCGGCCGGGGTCGGCAAGGCCAGCGTCTACCGCCGCCACGCCGGCAAGGAGGAGCTCGTCGTCGAGGCCGTCGCCTCGCTCATCGAGCCCGCTGAGCGGGTCGAGGGCGCGAGCGTGCGCGACGAGCTCGGCGCGCTGCTCGAGGCGGTGCGCCGCAAGAGCGACTCCTCGCTGGCCGGCAAGATCTTCCCCCGCCTGCTGGGCGCCGCCGCCGACAACCCCGAGCTCATGGCCCGCTACCGGGTGCAGGTCCTGGACCCGCGCCGCCGCCGCTTCCTCGAGGTCCTCGCCCGCGGGATCCACGAGGGCCTGGTCCGGCCCGACGTCGACCTCGACCACGCCGCCGACCTCATCGTCGGCCCGATGGCCTACCGCCACCTCATCCGCACCGATCCGCCGCCAGGCCCGGACCTGGCCGCCCGGATCGTCGATGACGTCCTGCTCGCGCTGTCCCCCCAGGAGAACCCGTGACCGCCCCCGCTGCCCCTGCGCCCGTGCAGCTCACCCACCGGCAGGTCCTCACCGTTCTGTCCGGGCTGCTGCTCGGCATGTTCCTCGCCGCGCTCGACCAGACCATCGTGTCGACGGCGATGCGCACCATCGCCGACGAGCTCGACGGGCAGACCGCCCAGGCCTGGGTCACGACGTCGTACCTCATCGCGTCGACCATCACCACGCCGCTGTACGGGAAGCTGTCCGACCAGTACGGCCGCAAGCCGTTCTACCTGTTCGCGATCGGCGTCTTCGTGCTCGGGTCGGTGCTGTGCGGGACCGCCCAGAGCATCTACGAGCTGGCCGCCTACCGGGCCGTCCAAGGCGTGGGCGCCGGTGGCCTGATGTCGCTGGCCTTCGCGATCGTCGGCGACCTGGTGTCGCCGCGCGAGCGCGGCCGCTACCAGGGCTGGTTCATGGCGGTGTTCGGCACGAGCAGCGTGCTCGGGCCGGTCATCGGCGGTGCCTTTGCGGGCCAGGCCTCGATCCTCGGGATCGACGGCTGGCGCTGGATCTTCTACATCAACGTGCCGATCGGCCTGGCAGCGCTGCTCGTCGTGATGCGCACGCTGCACCTGCCCAAGCGGGTGAACGAGCACCGCATCGACTTCCTCGGCGCGGGGCTGCTCACCTCGGCCGTCGTGCCGCTGCTGCTCGTCGCCGAGAAGGGCCGCGACTGGGGCTGGGGCTCCGGCCTGACGGTCGGGCTGCTGGTGCTCTCGCTGGCGTCGCTGATCGCCTTCATCGCCTGGGAACGGCGGATGGGGCCGGAGGCGATCCTGCCGCTGCGGATGTTCTCCAGCAGCATCTTCAGCATCACCAGCATGACGGCGCTGCTCGTCGGTGCGGGGATGTTCGGCGGGCTGGTCGTGCTGCCGCTCTACCTGCAGATCGTGAAGGGCTCCTCACCGACGGAGGCGGGCCTGCAGCTCATCCCGCTGATGGTGGGCATCATCCTCACGTCCGGGATCTCCGGGAAGGTGATGAGCCGCACCGGTCGCTACAAGTGGTTCCCGGTCGGCGGCATCGCGATGATGTTCATTGCGCTGATGCTCATGTCCACGCTCACGGTGGACACCCCTGTCCCGCAGACGATGTCGTACATGGTGCTGATGGGCGCGGGCCTCGGGCTGTCGATGCAGACCCTGGTCATCAGCGTGCAGAACGCGATGCCGCCCCGCGACATGGGCGTGGCGACCAGCTCGGTGACGTTCTTCCGGTCCATGGGCGGCACGTTCGGCGCCGCGCTGTCGCTGGCGGTGCTGTTCGGGTCGCTGGCCGGCAACATCCAGGAGCGCGCCGTCCGGGCCGGGCTGCCGCAGGACGTCGTCGACCGGTTCTCCACCGCCACTGCCCTCAACGACACCTCGATCATCGCCACCTTGCCCGAGGCCGTCCGGCGCGTCGTGCTCGAGGGCTTCGCCGACTCGATGACGACGGTGTTCTTCGTCGTCGGGCTCCTTTTGGTGCCGGCCTTCGTGCTCGCCGTCCTGGTCAAGGAGATCCCGCTGCGCGCCTCCGGCGGGCTGGCGGCGGCGCACGAGGACGCCGACGCCGAGGCTCGGGCCGAGACGGCGGAGAGCGCCAGCGCCGTCGTCGTCTAGGGCTGTCCCGCAGCTGCTCTGCGTGCCAAGGTGCGTACACGGACCACGACCTGGAGGAGTGACCCATGGCCAGCCTCGACGACCCCGGCGTGCGAGCCCTGCTCGACAAGCCCAACCACGCCGTCGTGTCCACCCTCGGTGACGACGGCTCGATCCACAGCACCGTGGTGTGGGTCGACGTCCAGGACGGCCGGCTGGCGGTGAACAGCGCGGTCGGCCGCAAGTGGCCCACCGACCTCGAGCGCGACCCGACCATCGCGGTCATCGTCTACGACGAGGACAACCCGTACGACTACGTCGAGGTGCGCGGCCGGGCGAC
Organism: Frankiaceae bacterium; assembly: GCA_026786045.1. Taxonomy (GTDB): domain Bacteria; phylum Actinomycetota; class Actinomycetes; order Mycobacteriales; family SCTD01; genus SCTD01. The sequence continues at coordinate 13,361 of JAJAYV010000303.1, forward strand.
CGGCACCACCGACCGGGCGCGCGAGCACATCGACCGGCTGGCGAAGAAGTACCTGGGCGCGGACGAGTACCCGTTCCACCAGCCGGGGGAGCAGCGCATCACCTACGTGGTCGAGGCCGACCGGGTGCGACACCAGAAGCAGCGCTAGGCGCCCTCGGGCCGGGCCTGCTCGGGTTCGGCCGCGCGCGGCGCCGCCGTCTGGCGCCAGCGCGAGGTGATCGGCAGCCGGCGGTCCCGGCCGAAGGCCCGGCCGGTGATCTTCGGCCCGGGCGGTGACTGACGGCGCTTGTACTCGGCAGCGTCGACCAGCGCGATGACTCGGTCGACGACGGCCTCCTCGAAGCCAGCGGCCAGCAGCTCGGCCCGGCCCTGGTCCTGCTCGACGTAGGCGTCGAGCAGCGGGTCCAGCACCTCGTACGCCGGCAGCCGGTCGCTGTCGAGCTGGCCCGGCGCGAGCTCGGCCGACGGTGGCTTGGTGATCGTGCTCTCCGGGATGGGCGGTACCTCGCCGCGCTCCTCTGCGACGCGGTTGCGCCAGCGTGCGAGCGCGAAGACGAGCAGCTTCGGCACGTCCTTGATGGGCGCGAAACCGCCTGCGCTGTCGCCGTACAGCGTCGAGAAGCCGGTGGCGGCCTCGCTCTTGTTGCCGGTCGTCAGCACGAGGTGGCCGTGCTCGTTGGACAGCGCCATGAGGGTCGTGCCGCGGACGCGAGCCTGCAGGTTCTCGACCGCCAGTCCGGTCAGCGCGACCGACGCCATCCACGCGTCGACCATCGGCCGGATCGGCACGACCGACCAGTGCAGGTCCTGCCGCTTGGCCAGGTCCTCGGCGTCGGTGACCGAGTGGTCGGAGCTCCACGCGCTCGGCATCCCGACGACGTGCACCCGGTCGGCTCCGATCGCGTCGCGGGCGATCGTCGCGACCAGCGCGGAGTCGATGCCGCCGGACAGGCCGAGCACCACCGAGCGGAAGCGGTTCTTCTCGATGTAGTCGCGGGTCGCGGTCACGAGCGCGCCCCACACCTCGGCGTGGTCGTCCAGCGGCGGCGAGAGCGTGGGCACCAGCGGGTCGTACACCGCCAGCGGCTCGGCGGACAGCACCACCCGCTCGACCGCCATCGTCGTGCCGTCCCCGGCGTCCTGCGGGCCGGTGACGTCGGAGCCGGCCGGCTCGAGGTCGAGGTCGACGACCAGCAGCGCCTCCTCCCACCGCGGGGCGCGGGCGACGACCGCGCCGGCCGCGTCGACGACGAAGGAGTCGCCGTCGAAGACCAGCTCGTCCTGGCCGCCGACGCAGTTCACGTACGCGACGGGGGCGCCGGCCTCCGCGGCCCGGCGGGCGGCCAGCGGTGCGCGCAGGTCGTCCTTGCCGCGCTCGTAGGGCGAGCCGTTGATGCAGACGACGAGGCCGGCGTCGGCGGCGCAGGCCACCTTCACCGGCCCGCCCTCCTGCCAGAGGTCCTCGCAGACGACCGTTGCGACGTCGACGCCGTGCAGCCGCACGACCGGCAGCCGGTCGCCGCGCACGAAGTAGCGGAACTCGTCGAAGACGCCGTAGTTCGGCAGGTGGTGCTTGGCGTAGCGGGAGACCACCCGCCCGCCGTACAGCACGGCCGCGCTGTTCTGCGGCTCCCCGGCGGGGCGGCCCAGCGCGGGCGCGGGGCGGTCCGTGCGGCCGCAGTAGCCGACGACGACGGCGACCTCGCCCGCGCCCTCCTCGGCCAGGCGTACGGCGAGCGCCTCGAGCGCGTCCAGGCTGGCCTGCACGAAGGCGTGCCGCAGCACGAGGTCCTCGGGCGGGTAGCCGGTCAGCACCATCTCGGGGAAGGCCACCAGGTGGCAGCCCCGGGCGACGGCGCGGGCCGTCCAACCGCTCACGAGGTCCGCGTTGCCGGGCAGGTCGCCGACCACGGGGTCGACCTGGGCCAGTCCGATCCGCAGCTGCGCCATGACGACGAGGCTACGGAGCGGACCGGCGCCGTGCGGGGTCGAGGTGCGCTACTGCCCCGCGGCGGTGAGGCGGTCGTACTCCTCGTCGGTCAGCTCGACGGTGGCGGCGGCGCAGTTCTCCTCGAGGTGCGCGACCGAGCTGGTGCCCGGGATCGGCAGCATCACCGGCGAGCGGCGCAGCAGCCAGGCCAGGGCGAGCTGGGCGTGGGTGGCCTGATGAGCGGAGGCGATCTCGTCAAGGACGCCGCCCGGCTTGGCCAGGTCACCGGCCGCGACGGGGAACCACGGGATGAAGCCGATGCCCTCCTGCTCGCAGTACGTCAGGACCTCCTCGGACTGGCGGTTCGCCAGGTTGTAGAGGTTCTGCACTGACACGACGTCGACGACCTTGCGGGCCTGCTCGATCTCGGCGACCGACACCTCGGACAGGCCGATGTGCTGGATCTTGCCGGCGTCCTGCAGCTCCTTCACCGCGCCGAGCGACTCCTCGACCGGCACCTGCTTGTCGATGCGGTGCAGCTGCCACAGGCCGATCTGCTCGACGCCGAGGCGGCGCAGGCTCATCTCGACGCACTGGCGCAGGTACTCCGGCCGGGCGACCTGCTCCCACGAGTCGGGGCCGTTGCGGGTCAGGCCGCCCTTGGTCGCGATGAGCACGCCGTCGTACGGGTGGAGGGCCTCGCGGATGAGGTCCTCGGAGACGAAGGGGCCGTAGCTGTCGGCGGTGTCGATGAAGTCGACGCCGAGCTCGACAGCGCGGCGCAGGACGCGCTTGCTCTCCTCGGGGTCGGCCGGCGGTCCCCAGATGCCCTTGCCGGTGATGCGCATGGCGCCGTAGCCGAGGCGGGAGACGGGCAGATCGCCGCCGAGGGAGAAGGTGCCGCTCGCGGCGACGTGACGGTCGGTGGTGGTCATGGGCGCTCCGTGGGGTCGGGGTCAGGGCCTCCGAGGTGCAACAGGCCTCGCACGGACGGATTCCCCGCCCACTAGCGTGGGACTCCCGAGAGCAGAGAGCGAGCGTCGTGGACAAGCAGCAGGAGTTCGTCCTCCGCACCCTGGAGGAGCGCGACATCCGCTTCGTCCGGCTGTGGTTCACCGACGTGCTGGGCACGCTGAAGTCGGTCGCCATCGCCCCGGCCGAGCTGGAGGGCGCGTTCGCCGAGGGGATCGGCTTCGACGGCTCGGCCATCGAGGGCTTCACCCGGGTGCAGGAGAGCGACATGCTCGCCAAGCCCGACCCGGCGACCTTCCAGGTGCTGCCCTGGCGCGACACCGACGACGGCCCGGGCACCGCCCGGATGTTCTGCGACATCACGATGCCGGACGGGACGCCGTCCTGGGCCGACCCGCGGCACGTCCTGCGCCGCGCGCTGGGCAAGGCCGCCGACGCCGGCTTCACCTTCTACACCCACCCCGAGATCGAGTTCTTCCTGCTGAAGTCGCTGCCTGGCAAGGGGGAGGCGCCGGTGCCCGTCGACGCGGCCGGCTACTTCGACCTCACCCCGCACGGCGTGAGTCAGGACTTCCGCCGCGACGCGATCACCATGCTCGAGCGGATGGGCATCTCGGTGGAGTTCAGCCACCACGAGGTGGCGCCTGGGCAGCAGGAGATCGACCTGCGCTACGCCGACGCGCTGTCGACTGCCGACAACATCCTCACGACCCGCCACGTCATCAAGGAGGTGGCGCTGTCGCAGGGGGTCTACGCCACCTTCATGCCCAAGCCGTTCAGCGACCAGCCGGGCAGCGGGATGCACACCCACCTGTCGCTGTTCGAGGGCGACCAGAACGCCTTCTACGACCCGTCCGACCCGCTGCATCTGAGCAAGGTCGCCAAGCACTTCATCGCCGGCCTGCTCAAACACGCCCCCGAGATCACCGCCGTGACCAACCAGTGGGTCAACAGCTACAAGCGGCTGGTCTTCGGCGGCGAGGCGCCGCCGTACGTCTGCTGGGGGTCCAACAACCGCAGCGCGATGGTGCGCGTGCCGATGTACAAGCCGAGGAAGAGCGGCTCGACGCGGATCGAGGTCCGCAGCCCCGACAGCGCGACCAACCCCTACCTGGCCTTTGCCGTGCTGCTCGCGGCCGGCCTCAAGGGGGTCGAGGAGGGGTACGAGCTGCCGCCGGGCGCCGAGGACGACGTCTGGGCGCTCAGCGACGGCGAGCTGCGCGCGCTCGGCATCGCCCCGCTGCCCGGCAGCCTCGCCGAGGCCATCTCGGTGATGGAGCGCAGCGAGCTGGTCGCCGAGACCCTCGGCGAGCACGTCTTCGACTTCTTCCTGCGCAACAAGCGGGCCGAGTGGGACGCCTACCGAGCCGAGGTCACGCCGTTCGAGCTCGGCCGCTACCTCCCCGTCCTCTGATGGTGCGCGCGCTCGTCATCACGCACTCGGCCACCGAGGGCGTCGCCAACGTCGGCGACTGGCTGGAGGAGGCCGGCGTCGAGCTGCACGTCGTCGAGCCGTGGAACGGCGACGACGTGCCGGCGACCGCCGACGGCTACGACGCCCTGCTCGTCATGGGCGGGCCGCAGCAGGCCTACGACGACGGCTCGGCGCCGTGGCTGCGGGCCACCAAGGACCTGCTCCGCGCCTCCGTCGCCGACCGCACCCCGACGCTCGGCGTGTGCCTCGGCGCGCAGCTGCTGGCCGAGGCGACCGGCGGCCGGGTGGAGAAGGGCGAGCAGGGCGTCGAGGCCGGGGCGCGGCTGGTGGCCAAGCGCGACGCCGCGTGGGAGGACGAGCTGTTCCGCGACGTGCCGCTCACGCCGACCGTCGTGCAGTGGCACGAGGACGCCATCGTCGACCTGCCGCCGGGCGCGGTGAACCTCGCGAGCAGCCCCCGCTACCCGCACCAGGCCTTTCGGCTGGGCGACCGCGCGTGGGGCCTCCAGTTCCACATCGAGACGTCGGTCGAGATGGTCCGCCACTGGGGCGCGGAGTACGGCGGCGGCGTCGAGGAGCTCGGGCAGGACCCGGTCGCCTTGGCCGAGCGCGCCGTCGAGGAGCTGCCGGAGGTCGAGGCGTGCTGGCGGCCGATGATCGAGAAGTTCGCCGAGCTGGCCGCCGGCCGCGGTCGCGTCGTCCTGCCGGTGGTGGAGGCCTGACCGTGGCGCCCAGCCCGGTCCGGCCGGTGCCGTACGACCATCCGGACGCCCTGCGGCTGATCACCGCGATGGGCGACGAGATCGCCGCCCGCTACGGCGACGGCGGGCTGAGCCCTGCTGCGCCGCAGGAGTTCTCGCCGCCCGGGGTCTTCCTGCTCGTCGAGCTCGACGGCGCCGCCGTCGGCTGCGGCGGGGTCCGGCCGCGCGGCGCCGACGAGGGCGAGCTCAAGCGGATGTACGTCGACCCGGCCGCGCGCGGACGCGGCCTGGCCCGCACCCTGCTGTCCGCCCTCGTGGCCCACGCGCGCGACGCCGGGATGTTGCGGCTGCTGCTCGAGACCGGCACCGAGCAGCCGGAGGCGATCGCCCTCTACGAGAGCGAGAGGTGGCAGCCGGTCCCGGCGTTCGGCTACTACGCCGCGGACCCTCGCACCCGCTGCTACGGGCTCGACCTGTGACGGCCCTGCTGTGACGGTCTTCGCCGAGCGCGGTTCGGGCGCCGGCCTGCTGGTGCGGCTGGGCTTCCAGGACACCGCGGCCACCGAGGCCGCGCTCGTCGCGCTCGACGTGTGGCGCGAGGGCCGGCCCGTGGACGAGGACGCCGCGGCGCTCGTCACCGC
>JAJAYV010000304.1 GCA_026786045.1 Frankiaceae bacterium
AGGGCGATGTCGGCGGCGCTCATGGGTGACCATGGTGCCGGACCGGGCGGCTGCGGGCACGTCCGGGCGGCACGGCAGGATCGGTGAGCGTGAGCACCTCCCCCGATGAGCCTCGCGCCCTGCGCGACGAGGACGCGTTCAACGTGTTGGCGCTGCACGCGTGGTTGAGCAGCCGGGTGACCGGCCTCGGTAACGCGCCGCCCGAGGTGCGGCAGTTCGCCGGCGGCGCCTCGAACCTCACCTACCTGCTGCGCTACCCGTCGCGCGACCTCGTGCTGCGCCGCCCGCCGGCAGGGCAGAAGGCGGCGAGCGCCCACGACATGAAGCGCGAGCACCGGGTGCAGGCCGCGCTCGCTCCGCACTATGCGTACGTCCCGGAGATGGTCGCGCTCTGCGACGACCCAGCGGTGCTGGGCACCGACTTCTACGTCATGCATTGCATCGAGGGCACGATCCTGCGCCGCCGGCTGCCCGCGGGGATGGAGCTGTCGCCGGAGCAGGCGCACGACCTCGGCCTGCGCGCCGTGGACAGCCTCGTCGAGCTGCACGCGGTCGACGTCGACGCAGCCGGGCTGGCCGACCTCGGCAAAGGGCTCGGCTACGTCGAACGGCAGGTCGGGGGCTGGTCCGACCGCTACCGCCGCGCACGCACCGAGAACGTCCCCGACTTCGAGGCGGTGATGGCCTGGCTCGCCGAGCGGCAGCCCGCTGACGTCGGGATCTGCCTGGTGCACAACGACTTCCGACTCGACAACCTCGTCCTGGATGACGACCTGCGGGTCGTCGGCGTGCTGGACTGGGAGATGGCGGCGCTCGGCGACCCGCTCATGGACCTCGGCGGTGCGCTGGCCTACTGGGTCCAAGCCGACGACGAGGACATGATGCGGCTGTCGAAGCGGCAGCCGACCGACCTGCCCGGGATGCCGACCCGCGCCGAGGTGGTCGAGCACTACCGGTCGCGCACCGGTCTGGCTGTCGACAACTGGACGTTCTACGAGGTGTTCGGGCTGTTCCGGCTGGCGGGCATCGCGCAGCAGATCTACTACCGCTACTTCCACGGGCAGACGACCAACCCTGCCTTCAAGGACTTCTGGTTCTTCGTCAGCTACCTCGACGAGCGCAGCCGACGAATCGCGGGGATCGGCTGATGCCCGCGGTCCTGCTCGTCCGGCACGGCCAGGCGTCGTTCGGCGCCGACGACTACGACGTGCTGTCCGAGGTCGGCCGGGAGCAGTCCGCCCACGTCGGCGCCGAGCTCGCACGGCGGCGGCTCCGCTCCCCCGTCGCCGGATGGGGTTCACTGCGCCGCCAGCGTGACACCGCCCAGATTGCCGTGCACGCAGCAGGTCTCGCTGTCAATGTTGTCCTCGACCCGCGGTGGAACGAGTATGACCACCTTGACCTGCTCAAGCGGTACGTGCCGCCGGACAGCGCGCACGACGGCACGTCGAAGGGTCTGCAGGCGCTGCTCGACCTCGCACTGGCCGCGTGGGTGGAGGACGACCACGGCGATTGGGCGGCCTTCGCCGGCGGCGCGCGGGCCGCGCTCGACGAGCTCGCCGCAGGTCTGCCGAGCGGCCGCGACGCGGTCGTCTTCACCTCAGGCGGCGTCATCGCGGCGGTGTGCGGCGGCCTGCTCGGGCTCGGCGCCGACGGGGTCGTGGCGCTCAACCGCGTGACCGCCAACGGCGCGATCACCAAGGTGGTCGTCGGGAGCCGGGGAGCCAGCCTGATCTCCTTCAACGACCACGCCCACTTCGAGGGCGACGCCCGGCGGCTGCTCACCTACCGCTGATGGACGGTGTGGCCCTTCGCGCGCACACTGCTGCTGCCATGAACGAGCCGAACCGGTACGCCGTCCCCCTGGAGTCGCTCGCCGGCGTACGGGTCGCCGGGGCCGAGCAGGTGCAGGAGCAGGCCGCCTCGCCGCACCCGGAGTCGAGCGCCTGGAGCGGACCGCAGCTGCACCCGTTCGGCGACGGCATGGGGACGGACGCCGACGGGGACTGAGTCGGGGCCACTTCACGTGACGGCAGTAACGATCCAGAGCCGGCATGAGCCTCGGTCCGCCGGATCACGGCGCGTGCAAGGCCACCGCTACCGGCGGCCATGGGAGGCGAGCGCATGAGAGGTGATGCAGCCGCCTACATCGCAGCCATCGACAACGACCAGCGCCCGCTCTTCGACCGTGTGCGTCGCCTGATCATGGAGGTGCAGCCGGATGCTGACGTCGGCGTCTGGAAGCACGGCCTCTCGTTCTACGGCCGGGAACACGGCCAAGACAGTGCGCTCGTTGCGGAACACCCGCAGCTGGACAACGGGAAGGGCACGCTCAGGCTGCCGATCACCGAGGCGGCACGCATCAGCGACGACGAGCTGCGTGCCTTCGCGGGTGCCGTTCTCTCCGAGTAGGCCGGCCGTGTGCGTTGCCCCAGGTCGAACCTTCGGCTCCACCTTGAGGACTCGCAACGGCCGCTCGCTGCCGCGGCACCCAAGAGGCGCAGGTGCCGCTCTGCTACATGGCTGAGGGGTCGGATCCTGCACCGTCGTTGACAGCGTGTTGCCGGTATTAGCGTGTGGCCGGTGACGATGCGGGAGCGCCTACGTCCCGACCGGACGGTCGGCATGGCGGCAGCACAGTTCGACCTTGTCCACGACGGTGTGGACTACGACATCCACGTTGACGCTACGCAGACGTCGTCCCGGGACTGCGCGATGCAGGTCATCAGCAACTTGCGCTAGGTCCCTTTCGCGCTCGTCGGGCTCGCAGGATGGCGCAACAACCGAGCGCCATCACTCGGGCAGGTCCCCTCTTGGTGGGACAGTGCGGCGATAGACGACGACCACGACGAAGACCCCCCGCCCCCTACCCCGTCGCGTAGTACCGGGCATCAGTGATCCGGCCGCTGTGGGCACTGCCAGTTGGTTGTTGGCGGCTTGTCGCTCGGTGGGTTCGGTCTGCTGATCGGAGCCAGCCACGTCTACCCGCTGACTGACGGGCTCTCATCCCCCGCTCGCGCAGTCACACGGGGTCTCATCGGCGCGTGGTTCGCGCTATGCGCTGGTCCTTGGCGTTATGGGGGCAAGGCGACCCACCCTGGAGATCCAGATTGGGTGGCACGGGTCGCACAGGCAGGCGTGCCGGTAGCCAGTCTCGCGTCGGTGTTGAGGCTTGTCGCGACAGCGATCGCAGCGGTGGAGGTGGCGAGCACGGGCTGCACACCACCGCTATGACGATGCGCACAGGTGCGCCGCCCTCGCGATCGCGCAGGAGCGTTCTGGCCGTCGCGCTCACCACCATTACGTTGCGGCGATGGTCTCCCTCCTGTCTCTTGCGGTCTCGTTGCTGCTCATGCCGGTCCTTTTCTGTGCGCTCTACCTGGTGGTCCGTACAGCCGTTAAGGAAGGAATCCTGATGGCGCTCCGCCGAGATCTGCTCGACGAGCGAGCGCTTGCAGAGGACGACGTCCCGTAGCTGTCACTCAGCGACGTCCCGCTGCGGGCCCCGTCATTGTGGGTGCCCGCAACACCAGCCCGCCTCGACGAGCGCACGTGCGGGCGGGTGCGGGTGATCGGCACTACCTCCAGCACGAAGATCGAACATGTCCGCGATACCCAGCAGCGCGACGGTGGACGTGCGCTGTCAACGCCTCGAGGGCAGCAGTAGAACGCCGAGACCGTCCACGGAGCGCTTGGAGGCCCCGAGCACGGCCACACCCCGGCAGGTGTGCTCCTCGGGCGCGGCGAAGGACCGAAAGCCGCCGGTACCCCCGTTGTGCCACAGCAACGCGGGCTGAGCCGGGTCGGGCGAGCGGAGCCCGAGGTTGCCCAGCTGGGATCGGTGCCATCCCAGGCCGACCTCCGCGCTCCGCGTCCGAGTGCGTGGCCGGGTGGCCTCTGCGATCGCCGACCGGAGCGGCTCGGGCGCCTCGCCGGCCGCAGCGCACAGCCATCGGGCCAGGTCACCCACCGAGCCACGAAGCGCCCCGCACCCGGCCAGCGCTTCGGTGAAGTGCCAGTGCGGAACGGGCCTGCCGCGCCGATCGTGCCCCTGGACGAGCTGGGCGCGATCGTGCGTGGTCACGGTGGCCAGCCCCAGGGGGCGCAGATGTGCTGCTGCACCAGCTCCTCGTAGGGCGTCCCGGCGGCCCGCGAGAGCGCGAGGCCGAGCAGTCCGTGGCCGGCGTTGGAGTAGCGGTAGCGACGGTCGCGCAGCCGGGTGCGGCGCAGGTCAGCGAGCAGACGCTGCGCGTCGACCTGCGCGTACGGGTCCTGCCGCACGGCCCACGTGGCGGCGACGAAGGCAGCGCTGCTCGGCAGCAGACGAGGCAGCCCCGAAGTGTGCGAGGCCAGGTCTTCCAGCGCAAGGGGGCGTGCACCGGGCAGCAACTCCGACAGCGGTGTCCGAAGTCGGACGGTGCCCTCGGCAGCCAGCAGTGTGAGCAGCGTCCCGGTCACAGTCTTGGTGATCGAGCCCCACTCGAAGGACGCCTCGGGTGGCACACCTCGCGCGTGCACTTCGACGCCGTCCGGGCCAGTGACCGCCCAGGCGACGCCAGACGACGCCGCGCGGCACAGAACCCCCTCCAGGTCTGGCATCTCAGAGCGCGGCGTCATCGCCGAACTTGGCGGCGGCGACATCCTTGGGCTCCGTTGCGAACGAGGGGATGTCGTCCGGCCCCACAAATAACGGGAACCCGATCGTCGCCATGCCCGGCAGCATGCCACCCAGCGAGGCCGCCGCAAGGACCGTTGCCTGTGGACCCAGCGGAACGGCAGGCGCCGGTCATCCACTCGACCTCGCGGCGAGTGCCAGCGATGACGGCCATGAGGACCATCGCGCGAACCAGCTCCGGGTGCGGCTGCGTGTAGCCAGCCCGAGCGTGAGGCGCAACGAGGTCCCCTCGACCGTCCAGCGGTCCATGCCGAGGTGCTCGCAGAACAGCTCGAGGTCGCCAGGAGCCGCGCTGGTCGAGCAGGACGGCGCGGTAGCCGCTGCCCGTGTGGGCCTTGCGAGTGGCGTCGGTGCAGCCGCTGCCGGGCCCGCCGTGGAGATGCACCAGCAGCCGGCCATCCGGGTCGCCGACCACCTGCCAGTGCAGGTGGTGGCCGTCGGGGCCCGGGAGCATCCCTCGGCCGGGCGGCGTGAGGTCGGCCATGGGCTGACGGTTGGTCGGGCGGACTGCTGTGCCCGGACCATGACGGCGTGGCCGAGGTCGTACGGACGGTGGCGTGGTCGCCCTTGCGGTGAGCTTGCAGCCCGGAGGTGACGACAACCCGTGGAGGGCACACGGCGCCAGGCAACATCGTCACGTCAGCGCGACGGAGGCCGGCCCCACACCTGCGGGACCGGCCTCCGCCGTCGGTTCAGCTCACGGCAGTCGAATGGCGACCACGTCACGGCCGAGACCGGCGGCCTGCTGCGCGAGCTCCTGCGCCCAGGGGTGCTCATCGGACGTCAGCCCGCCCAGGTCCACCCGGTAGCTGACGACACCGCGTGCCCGGACGACGTCGGCGCTGGCGCCGCGAGCGTCCAGCAGCGCCTGCACCTGTCCGGCGGCCTTCTGCCTGACGCTGATGACCAACCGGTCGGAGGCTGCCACTGACGGCTCCGTCTGCGCCACCCGGGCCTGCGCCGAGGCGACGCCACTCGGAGCCGGACCGGTGATCGCGTTGAGCAGCATCTGCTGGGTACCGCCGGTGAAAGCGCGGTAGTTCGGGTCGAAGCCGAACAGCGTTACCCGCCCGTCGCCGACCTGTTCGTCGACGACAGCCGTCCTGTCGTAGAGCTGCTCCTCACCTTCGGCGAAGCCCGACACGAACCAGTCCGGGTCACCCGCAGCGGGGAAGCGCACGGGCGAGGCGCCAGGGCCGGCCGTCCACACGAAGTCGTACTCGTACATCGCGTAGGCGGTGTCACCAACACCCTCGGCCAGCGGACTGCTTTGGTCGACCTCGACCCGTAGCAACGAGCCCGGGATGTCTGAGGTCGCCGGCACATAGCTGGCCGAGGTGAGGCCGAGCCGTGTGGCCAGCCGCGAGCTGTCCCGCAGCGTCACGAGCCGGCCGCCATCGCGCACCCACTGCGACAGCGCCGCGCGCCCACTGTCGCCGAGGGCGTTGTCGGCCGTGGTGTCCGAGCCGCTCGGCACGACAAGTACGTCATAGGCCGACAGGGCCCCGTCGGTGATCTGCGGCGCCGTGACGTCGGTGAAGTCCAGCCCCACCCGGTTGTCGAGCCACCAGCGCAGCCAGCCGGAGGACTCGATCGCCCCGGTGGCTGTCTGTGAGATCTGCCAGACTGCGAGCCGCGGCGCCGGACCGCTGACGGTGGCGTCGGGCTCGGCCTGCTCCTTCAGCGCCACGGCCTGTGGGCGGAGGTCCACGCCGGATCGGCCGCCCGCGACGTTCTCGAGCAGCGGCGCGCTCCATGCCGTTACGTCGTAGAAGTACGGGAAGGGCACGTAGGTGTCCTCGTTGAGCATGGCCTGGATCCAGTGCTTTTGGCCCTGGGCCATCGGAATCCACAGCGTCCCGGCGGGCAAGGTCGCCGCCGCGGACGCACGCCCGTACGGGGTGTAGTCCGGCACCGTGAGCGGTCGGACAAGGCGGTAGACGTCGACGTCCATGCGCTGGAGGCGTCGAGCGACGCGCTGGACCTCGTCGGCCTTCGCCGGGTCGTCGGTGCGCAGGAAGTAGTGCTTGACGTCTATGTCGGGCACCGGGTTGGTGATCTCCTCGCCCTCCCAGTACAGCTGGTTGGGCTCGAGCTCGCCGGCGACTCCCTGCTCGTATGCCTTTAGGTGCTCGGCCCGCCACTCGGTGAGGAGCTCGTCGTCCTTCGCACCTGCCGCGCTCAGCGTCGCCCAGATGGCGGTGTACTGCTCGCGGAGCCGGACGGCGGCGGGAGCCCTGTTGCCCTTCTCGAAGGTCATGCCAGCGGCGTTGAAGCCGGTGGTCGGGACGCTGTCGCCGTATCCCATGTAGAACAGGTCGTAGACGTCACCGTTGAAATAGGGGATGTCGAACCGGTCGAAGGCCTCGGTCATCGCACCGCCGTAGACGTTGTAGATCCAGTCAAGCGGCGTCTCGCCGATGTCGTGGTACACGGGGTCGGCGTTCGGTGGGAAGAAGTAGGTCGGCCGGCCCATCTCGTGGGCGTCGATGAACAATTGCGGCGGCAGCTTGCGCAGCATCTCCAGCTTGGAGTCGGTCTCGGGCTGGGTGCGGGCGAACCAGTCGCGGTTCATGTCGAAGCCGTAGGCGTTGCGACGGGTGTCGGCCTCCCGGCCGTCCGGGTTCTGCGTCGGCAGGACGACGACGATCGCATCGTCGAGGATCTTCTGGGCCGCGCAGTCGCTGCGGGCAGCCAGCTCGTAGAGGACGCGCAGCGAGGCGTCGGTGCCGCTCTCCTCGCCGCCGTGGACGTTGCCGGCGACCCAGAGGATGGACGGCATCGAGCGGATGATCTGGCGGGCTTGCGCCTCGGGGGTCCGCTCGTCGCGCAGGCGACCCACGTCCCGGCCGATCTGCGCCAGCGCGGCGTCGCTTGTCCACTTCGCCTGGCCGACGACGGCGTACCGCAGCGGCCGGCCCTCGACAGACGTACCGAGCACGCCGTCGGTGACCTTCGGGCTGGCCGCTGACACGGCCTGCAGGTAGGCGTCGGATTCGGCGGTCGTGACATCGCGGTCGCCGAGGTCGATGCCGATCACGCTCTCAGCGGTCGGCACCGCTGCGTCCAGGACGGGTGTGGTGAACGGGTCGCAGGGTGCTGGCTGCGCTGCAGCCGGTGTGCCCACGACAAGGGGGACGGCGAGAACCGCGGCTCCTGTCGCGATCCCCAACCATCGAGACAGCAGAACTTTTCGGGAGCACGGCACAACAACACCCTCCAGATTGGGCCCGCTCGGTCGGTGGGCCTAGGTCATCCACCTCCACAGAGGACTCGCCGTCAAGGGCACCTGCACGTCGCGTAGGTAGCACCCACGGCTGTCCGCACAGTGGAGCACCCCAAACAGGCCGCGGCCGCTACTAGGAAGCGGGTGGCCATCCCGCGTCTCACGTACATGACCGAGATAGACCCGCACGGCTCCGCACGGTCGCGAGGGACTTCCCATGCAGCAGCGGTGACGAGTTGACGCCCGCCGCGCGGTGCAGCCGAGTTCGCCTGGGACTTGACAGACAGCGGTGCGTGGTCGCGCCGCAGGCTGCAGTTCATCGCTACGGTGCGTCAGCATCGGACAAGTGGAGGCGGCTGTGGCAGAAGAGGCCTGGCATGAAGCGCGGCTCATCCCGACGAGCGGCATCAGCGGTGCCGAGGAGCAGGAGCGCCGGGCTACCAGTGCGCTACTTGCCGTACTGACCGCCGTCAAGGAATTCGGCCGCGGGCTGACGCAGCCGCTCGGCGCTCCCGCAGGCACCATCGAGACCTTCATCGAGGTCCCGTTCGCACTGGGCGACAAGCGCCTGTACCCCGACGGGCTCATCCGCGTCCGTCGGGCGAACAAGACGTGGACCGCGCTCGTGGAGGTCAAGACAGGCACCAACGAGCTCGAGCCGGCACAGCTGGAGAACTACCTCGACATCGCGCGAGAGCAAGCGTACGACTGCCTGATCACCATTTCGAACCAGATCCCGCCCGCCGCAGGTCAGCACCCCACCGCGGTCGACAAGCGCAAGCTCAAGAAGGTCGCGCTGCACCACTACTCGTGGAGCCAGGTGCTAGCCGAGGCCGTGATGCAGAAAGAGCACCGTGGCGTCGCCGATCCTGACCAAGCCTGGATCTTGTCGGAGCTGATCCGCTACCTGGAGCACCCCAAGAGCGGCGCGTTGGAGTTCGACGACATGGGCGCCTCCTGGGTCCCGGTGCGCGACGCGGTTGCCGCCGGCACCCTGCGACCCTCGGACAAGGGCGTAGCCGACGTCGCAGCCCGCTTCGACGCGCTGCTGCGCTTCGTGTCCCTGCGCCTGGGCCGGACGCTGGGCACCGAGATCGTGCCGGTCGTCAGTCGCAAAGAACTGGCCGACCCTGCCCTGCGTAGCGCGGCCCTCATCGACAGCCTCGTCAAGGACGAGCGGCTGTCCGGCGCCCTCCGGATACCGAACGCGGTCGCGCCGCTGAATATCGAACTGGACCTGCGTTCAGGTCGCATCACCTGCCACATCGACCTGGACGCACCGAAGGAGGGTCGCCCGAACACCCGCGTGAACTGGCTCGTCCGGCAGCTCAAGAACGCACCGGACGCCCTACGCATCGAGGCGTACGCCGCGCACGCGCGCGGAGGCAGCGCGGCGAGCCTGCTCAAGGACGTGCGGCTGGACCCCGCGGTGCTGGTGCAGGACCCGAAGAAGGAGCTGCGCTCCTTCCGCCTCGCACTGACCGGGCCGCTAGGAACCAAGCGCGGTCGCGGTCGAGGGGCAGCCATCGACTCCGTGCTCGCAGCGGTCGACACCTACTACGGCGAGGTCCTCCAGCACCTGAAGGCGTGGACCGCGACACCGCCGAAGATGCGCGAGCCCGCTGAGGCACCTGTGGACACGGCGCCGGCTCTGGTCAGCACCGCGCTGTCCTCCCAGGACGGCGTGCAGGAAGCCGTCGAGGCGCCGACCCTGAGCGAGCCGGCAGCTCTGACTCCCGTCGCTGCCGAGGACGGCGTGGAGAAGCCGGTCGGATAGGCGTGCCCTGCCACTCCGGGCCACGCCCCATTGTGCGGACGGTGCGATGAGCATTGCTGCGAGCCGGCAATCGCGGTCGTCCGCGCAACGTCCGCTCAACTCCCACAGGGGCATTCGTCCGGGTCAGCGGACGTCACGCACGCCCCGCCACCCAGCCACCCCTAGCCGCTCGCTCCATGATCAACAGGGCAATCGAGGCGCACAGGCGCGGCCTACCTAGCTGACAGGACCAGACCTTCTGTCGATCATGAAGGCGGACGCCAACCGGCCCGGCGGTAGGTGCGACTCGCGCACGTCCGGGGCCATTCGCCGGGCCGGCGTCAGCCGAGTAGGGGCTGGTCGGTCCAGGCGTAGGGGTCGGTGAGGTCGAGCGTCCAGCGGGTGTCGTCGCCGAGCGGGTCGGGGTCGACGTCGCCGGGCTCGGCGTCGGTCGCGCGGAGCTCGTAGGCGACCGGGTCGTCGGGGCGGTCGAGGTGCTCCCAGAGCTCGTCGTCGGCGTAGGTCGGGCTGAGCTCGTCGAGCGGGTCCGCTGAGGGCAGCGGCGGCAGCGGCCGGACGGGTGCTGCCGGCGGCTGGTGCTGCGAGGGGCTGAGCCAGGTCCGGCCGGTCGGGCCGGCCCACAGGACCGCACTGTCGGTCTGGCGGGTCTTGGTCCAGCCCTGCTGCTTCACGCGGTGGTGCCGGCGGCAGCACGGCCCGAGGTTGCACGAGCAGGTCGGACCGTCGGGGTGGGCCAGGTCGTGCTCGGCGTCGCAGCTCTCGGCCTTGGCGCCGCAGCCGGGGAACTCGCACACCGGTGCGCGGGTGAAGACCAGCTCACGCAGCAGCCCGGTGACGGCGTAGGGGCCAGGGGTGTCCAGCGGGTGCGGGGCGCCCAGGGCAGCAGGCAGCCCTGAGCCGGCCGCAGGAGCGGGCTCGGAACGTCGGGACGGGTCATCATCCGGGGATCGGGGCCGGTCCGGCGGTCCGCCGGAGCGGTCCGGTCGTTGTGGGTCCCCGCCGCCCGGCGGATCCGGCTGCTGGCCGCCCGGCGGATCCGGTTGCTGGCCGCCCGGTCCTCTCGGGTGGTCGTCGGGATGCCTCGGGTGGAACCGGCCCGGTGGGGAGGCGGCCAGGTCCAGCAGCG
>JAJAYV010000305.1 GCA_026786045.1 Frankiaceae bacterium
GCGCGACTGCGGCTTGGCCCGCTTCTCGGCAGGGGTCGCGGGCGCGGGCACCACGGCGTCCGCCCCGCGCGCGGCGCGCCCGGGCGCGACGTGCGAGAGCTGGACCGAGGCGCTGTCAGTGGCGGTCACCTCGCGGCGTGCCACGTCGTACCGCCAGGTGGCCGTCCGGCGGCGGGCCTGAGAGACGTAGCTGACCTCGACGACCCAGGTCCCGGCCTCCTCGCGGCGGGCCGACCACGCGACGCTCTCCGGACGGACCCCGGTGGTGTCGGCCAGGTGCCGGTCGACGGCCTCGCCGAGCGGCAGCGCCGAGGCGCCGAGCCGGCTGCGCGAGACGTAACCCGAGCGGGCCTGGTCGAGGACCCGCTCGCGCTCGGACAGCACCGGGCCGGCGTAGCGCTCGATCTTGCCGATCGGCACGCCGGCCGTGGCCGCGATGTCCGCCACGGACTCGCCCGCGCGCAGCCGCGCCTGGATCTGCTTGGGCGTCACGTCGACCGGCGGTGCGTCGCCGGGCCGGGCCTGGTCGCCCCGGACGGCGGAGGTCAGCCGGTCGTCGATGGCCACCCGGAAGCCGCCGCGGGTGGCCCCGCGGCTGGTCGCCAGCACGACGGATCCACCGTCCTCGCTCACCGCGACGACGTGCAGCTCGCGCACCGGTCCTCCGTCCAGCGCCGGGACAGGAGTCCGGACGCTCCGGAAGTCTCGCGGGTGCGGACCCGGATCACAAGCGACTCGGGCGGATCCGCTCGATCAGGACGCGGCGGACTCCCGCGGGACCAACTGACCCGGCAGCCCCAGCGGCACCAGCTGGAGCCGCGGGACCAGCCCGCTGTCGGCCAGCACGTCGAGGGCGCGGCGCTCGGAGTCGTCCACCTCGACCCCGCCCGGGGGCGCGCCGAGCAGCACGGTCACGACGCAGTCGCCGCAGGCCAGGTCGCGCACGGCGCAGCCGTCGCAGTCGATGAGCACGGGATCCTCCGGTGAAGTCGCTGCCGGCGGTGTGCCGACCCGGCGGACGCTAGGAGGGGGGTCCGACAAGACCGGGGCGGACGACGACCTCGACCTGGTCGACGGCCTTGCACCAGCGGCAGACCACGTGCTCGACGGTGTCCGCCAGCACCTCGCGCTCCTCGACGACCTGCTGCCCGGCCAGGTCGACGTGCACGTACTCCTGCACGCGGGTGGAGCGCGTGACGTCGAAGCGGGTGAGGTTCCCGCACAGCGTGCAGCGCCAGCGCGAGTCGGGACCGGGCTGCGGGACGGGCACGTCCGCAGACTAGCCAGCCCCGTCGGGGCCGGTGCGCGTCGCTGCCGGGACTTGTCGGCGGTCGCCCCTAGCGTCCGCCCCATGCCCGCCGCCCCATCTGCTCCGCCCGCCCCGACCACTGCTGCGCCCGCCCCGCCGCGGGCCCTCCGGCTCCCCGTCCAGGCGAGCTTCGACGAGCTCGGCACCCCGTTGCGCGAGACGACGTTCGTCGTCGTCGACCTCGAGACCACCGGCGGCTCGGCCCACACCTGCGAGATCACCGAGATCGGCGCCGTCAAGGTGCGGGGCGGCGAGGTCGTCGGGGAGTTCCAGACGCTGGTCCGGCCGGGGGCGGCGATCCCGGCGTTCATCGCCGTGCTCACCGGGATCACCGACGCGATGGTCGCCGGCGCCCCGCGGCTGGACCAAGCGCTGCCCGCCTTCCTCGAGTTCGCCCGCGGCAGCGTGCTCGTGGCCCACAACGCGCCCTTCGACCTCGGCTTCCTCAAGGCCGGCTGCACCCGCACCGGCATCGAGTGGCCCGGCCACGACTCGCTCGACACCGCCCGGCTGGCCCGCCGCGTGCTCACCCGCGACGAGGCGCCCAACTGCAAGCTCTCCACCCTCGCTCCGCTGTTCCGGAGCACCACCACCCCCAACCACCGCGCGCTGGCCGACGCGCGCGCCACCGTCGACGTGCTGCACGGCCTCATCGCCCGGCTCGGCGGCCTGGGCGTGCACAGCCTCGAGGAGCTGCGCACCTTCTCCGCGCAGGTCAGCCCGCAGCAGCGCCGCAAGCGCCACCTCGCCGACGCGCTGCCGGCCCTGCCCGGCGTCTACCTGTTCCGCGACGGCCGCGGCCGGGTGCTCTACGTCGGCAAGAGCACCAACCTGCGCGGCCGCGTCCGGCAGTACTTCACGGCCAGCGAGACCCGCACCCGGATGGCCGAGATGGTCGGCCTCGCCGAGCGGGTCGACCCGGTCGTCTGCAGCACCGGGCTGGAGGCCGAGGTGCGCGAGCTGCGCCTGATCGCCGAGCACAGCCCGCGCTACAACCGGCGCAGCAAGCGGCCGGACAAGGCGATCTGGGTCAAGCTCACCGTCGAGGCCTTCCCGCGGCTGTCCACCGTCCGCAAGGTGCTGGACGACGGCGCCCTCTACCTGGGGCCGTTCAGCCGCGCGGCCATCGCCGAGCAGGCCGTCACCGCCGTCCACGAGGTGCTCCCGCTGCGCCAGTGCACCAAGCGGATCTCGCCGCGCACCCCGACCGGCGCCTGCGTCCTGGCCGAGATGCGACGCTGCGGGGCGCCGTGCCTGGGCCCCGAGCAGGGCGAGTCGGTCGACGCCTACGCCGTCCACGCCCGGGCGTACGAAACGGCCGTCGGCGGCGACCCGGCCGTGGTGGTGGACGCCCTCACCGCGCGCATCAGCACGCTGGCTGCCGACCAGCGCTTCGAGGACGCCGCGGCGCAGCGCGACCGGCTCACCGCCTTCGTGCGCGCCGTCGCCAAGCTGCAGCGCCTCGCCGCGCTCACCTCGGTGCCCGAGCTGGTCGCCGCCCGC
>JAJAYV010000306.1 GCA_026786045.1 Frankiaceae bacterium
ATACGCTACCGGTTTTGTTTAGGGGGGGGGGGGGGGGGGTTTCCCACATCGTTTTTTGGTGTTGGGTGCGGGGTTGTGCGCGCGGGGCGCGCGGGGCCCGGGCCCCACCACGCACTTCCCGCGACCGCCGGCGCGGCCTGGGCAAGGGGAGCTGGCCGGTCGCGCAGCGGCCGGTCAGGTCACCTGACCATTAACTTGCTCGCCTCCTCCACCGACGTCCCGGCAAGGGTCAGCCGAGGTCGTTCCCGGCCGGGACGTGCCCTCGTTCGCCGGCCCCTCGGTCGTTGCACCCGACACCCATGAGCCTTCCGCACATGCCGATGAGCGGACGGTCAATCGCTCGGCGTGCGTACGGCCCCGCGGTAGCGGCACGACCACACGCCCCTGACCGGCGTCGGCCGTCAGGCGTCGATGCGCTGCCACGGGCCGGCGCTCCAGATCGGGCCGAAGTCCGGTACGGAGACCTCGTCCCAAGTGAGCATCGAGCCGTTGGCCGTCCACCGCGCGCTCCACGTCAGCGGCGCACAGGTGCCGTTGTCATACGTCGTGGTCGTCGTGAACGAGGCGGTGTTGTCCCCGACGGCGTACCAGCCCTCGCAGGTCGTCGTCGTGCTCGTCGCGCGACCGGGGACGGCAGGCTGCTGCCGGTACTGCCAGGTGCCGGCCCGGAGCGTGTAGGTAAAAACGCCCGCGTTGAGGTCGGCCTCCGGTTCGGACACCCCTTGGTCGAGGAGGTGCTGCCGCGTCAAGGTGAGGCGGTACACGCCCTGCGGGAGGGTGCCCGGGTCGCCCGGACCGGCCAGGGCCGGGAGGTCCGGCGTTCGGTTCTGCTCCTCGCCCGGTCGGTAGGCGCAACCGGCCGGCAGCGAGACCGGAGGGCCCGGTACGGCGCCGGCGACCAACCCCTCGACTCGCCTGAGCACGGCGGCGGTGCGCGCGTCAGCGCGGAGCGCGGCGTACACGGGTTGGGCGGCCGACCGGAGCGCGGCAAGCTGGTCCGGGGTGGCGGTCGCGACCCGGGCGCCGAAGCGGCAGACCCGCTTGACCTGCTCGGCGTCGCGGTCCTGCGCGTGCGCCGTCGACCAGGAGGACGCGTCCTGCCCGGCCTGCACCAGCCAGCCCCGCTGCTGCTCGGTGAGCCCGCCCAGCCGCTCCGTGTTCGCGAAGATCGCGAGCGAGCGCGGCCAGAGCGCGGCGTTCGACGTGACGTATGGCATCGGGCCGTACTGGCCGTTGATGGCGTAGGTCCACCACATGGTCTCGACGGCGTCGACGCCGTCGAGCCGACCCGGCGATCCCCTGCCCGCCTTTGGCACGGCGCCGAGGGCACGTAGGCCGCTCTCCTGCGCTCCGGAGGCGGCCGTGCGAAAGACGAGGCCGGCGAAGTCGGCCGGGGTCAGCAGGGGCCGCGCGGCGGCCGCGGGCATGCGGAGCTGGTCGGCGGCCAGGGCCAGCCCGGTCACGCCGAGCGGCGCCAGCTCGGCGAGCAGTTCGCCGGCGAGGGGATCACCGACCACCGCCGACTGAGCTGCGTACGAGCCGACGAGGAACGGGGCGTGCAGCGGCCGGAACGCGTCGACGCCCACCAGGTCCATCACGCGGGTGCCTGCCCAGCCGAGGTCGGCCTGCCCCGCACCGACGGCTCGGACCACCCCGACCTCGTCGTAGCCGCCGCCCCACGAGGACTGCACGTCGACCCGCACCCGACCGTCGGACAGCTCGCGCACCCGCTCCACGAAGCGCGTGACGGCCGGAGCGCCGTCGAGGCTTTCGTCGTTGTTCGCCAGCACCAGCACGGTGGGCGGCCCCGACCCCCCGGAGCGGTCGGCGCTGGCGCTGGTGCAGGACGCACACAGCGCGCACGCCGCGAGCACCAGGACGACCCGTTGCCACCTCATGTGCTGCTCCCTCCAGCTCGTGTGAGCCCACCGTCGCCCTCGGGCGGGGGCCGCGCATCAGGGCGGGCCCCGATGCCTGTCAACTCGACCCGTCCAGGCGCAGGTGGGCCAGAACCGCGAGCACTCTGCGGTGGCCGTCGCCCTCGTCCAGCAGGCCGAGCTTGCTGAACACGTGGCCCACGTGCGACTCCACCGTCTTCGGGCTGAGCGAGAGCAGCCGGCAGATGGCGCCGTTGGTGTGCCCCTCGGCCATCAGCGCGAGCACCTCGCGCTCACGCGCGGTCAAGGCGTCGATGGGGTTGTGTGCACGGGCGCGGTTGAGCAGCCGACGCACGATGGCCGGGTCGACGACGCACTCCCCGGACACCACCCGGTGCAGCGCGTCCGACAGGGTGCTAGCGCGAGCGACCTCGTCCTTCATGAGGTACCCGACGCCGGTTGTGCCGTCCTGGAGTAGGCGCATCGCGTATGAGGCGTCCAGGTACTGCGAGAGCAGTAGGACAGCCACGCCGGGGTGCTGCTGCCGAATCATGCGCGCGGCGACCAGGCCCTCGTCGGTGTGCGTCGGCGGCATCCGGATGTCGACGACGACGGCGTCAGGGCGGGTGGCCCGGACCAGGGCCAGCAGCTGCCCCGCGTCGCCGGCCTCGCCCACGATGTTGATGCCGGACTCCTGCAGCAGCCTGCTCACCCCGGACCGGATGAGGGCCGTGTCGTCGGCGATCAGGACGCGCATGGCAGCCTCAGGCGCACGACCGTGCTGTCGGAGCGCCGCTCGACGTCGAGGACCCCGGACAGAGCCCGCACCTGGTCGTCGAGTGCACGTACGGCCGCCGTCCGGTCGCAGGCGGAGTCGTCGAGCAGCTCCAGGTGCAGGGCCCCGGCGCGCTCCTCACCGAAGATGCGCAGCGTGCCGGCCTGGCCGGAGCGGGCGTCCTGTGCGGCCGCCGCCACCACGAGGTACGCCGTCGTCTCCACGGTCCGGCTGTACCGCCCCTGCGGGACGCTGCGCAGCTGGATCGCGAGGTCGACCGAGGACTCGGCGACGTCGAGGAGCGCCGCGGCCAGGCCGCCGTCCGACAGCACCGCCGGGTAGATGCCGCGCGCGACCCGACGCAGCTCGTCGACGGCAAGCCTGGTGAGCAGGGCCGCCCGCTCGGCGAGCTGCACGGCCCGTACGTCCTGGGACTGCACGCTGAGCATGCGGACGAGCAGCGCGAGCGAGACAAGGCGCTGCTGGGCGCCGTCGTGCAGGTTTCGCTCGAGGCGGCGCCGCTCGAGCTCGGCCCGCTCCACGATGCGGACACTCGAGCTCCGCAGCTCGTCCAGCTCGGCCAGGTTCGCGGCCCGGAGCTGCTCGTTCGCCAGCGCCAGTGTGAGTGCCGCACCGAGTGTGCGGTCGAGCGACGCCCCGTCCAGGCCTGGGGCGTGCACCAGCGCCGCGACGGGTTGGCCCTGCCGGGCGACGAGCGTGGTCCGTCGTCCCTCGCGGTTGCGCGGCGGGGTCGCCGGGTGACCGGCAGGGTCGACGTACGCCTCGCGGCCGGGAGCCCAGTACAGGACCTCCAGCGCCGGGTCACGCAGCGCCCGCCGAAGCACCTGCGCCAGCGACCCCGGCGGCGGCGAGGAGCGCACGGCTCCAGCCAGACGCCGCAGGCGGACACCCAGCCACCACTGCCGCACCGGCGCCCGCAGCTCGCTGAGCGCCCAGCCGGTCGCGCCCAGCTGGGCGAGCACGAACAGCAGGACGTACGCCGGGGAGTCGGCCCGCTCGCGGACCACGAGCCGGAGGACAGCCGCCCCCGCGGTGCCCGACAGCAGGGCGGCCGTGCAGAGCAGGGTGGCGACCCCCTCCCTCGCGACGCGGCCGCCGGAGGGGCGGCCGGCGCGGCAGCAGCTCAGACACACGGCAGCCACGGCGCCGCCGGCCACCAGGACCGTTCCCGCGACCTGGAGGGCCCGACCGGCGCCCTGCCACGGAGCGACCAGGAACGGGTTGTGGTCGCAGGTCCGCCAGCACCTCGGGTCGAGGAACGGGTCGACCAGCACGAGCTCGGCGCCTGCCGCCGTGAGGGCACCCAGCAGCACGAGTCGGACGATCGACCGCGCCCTGGGCTTGCTCGGTCCGGCCGGCAGCACCGCGACGACGGCCAGCGCGGCGACGACGGGTGGGGCGGCCTGGGCGAGCGTGCGCAGCTCCAGCGGAGCCAGCGACCACCCCGCCAGCTCGGGTACCGGCCACGTGAGGGCCAGCACGGCGAGCACCGCGAAACGGCCACGGGCGGGCGCCAGCATCGGCGGTAGGAACAGGGCGACCGTCGCGACGGCCAGCAGCACGAGCAACACCTGCCGGTCGCCGACGTACGTCGTCAGCGGCAGGTGCGCCGTCGCCCTGGCCGTGACCGCGAGCAGGACGAGCGCGAGCAGTGGTACCGCCAGACGCCCGGCCGTCAGCACGACGGCAGCCGGATCTGCACCAGGGTCCCGGCACCCGGGGACGACGTCACGTCGACCTGCCCGCCGAGGGCGCTGAGCCGGTCGGCCAGTCCCGCCAGGCCGCCACCGGCTCGGACTGCGGCGCCGCCCGCGCCGTCGTCGCGGACGCGTGCGACGACGGTGCCGGACTCGACCGTGAGGTCGATGCCCGCGGACGACGCCTGAGCGTGCTTGGCGACGTTGGCCAGCGCCTCGGCGCAGGCGTACCAGACCGCCGCCTCCACGTCCGGTGCCAGCCGCACGTCCGGCACATGGACAGCTGTCGGGACCGGCGAGCGGGCCGCGAGCTCGGCCAGGGCCGGCGCCAGCCCGGCCTGGGCGAGTACGCGCGGATGAAGCCCCCCGGCGAGCATCTGCAGGTCGTCCAGGCATAGGGCGACCTGCTCGAGGCAGGACGCCGCCGGCGCGCTCTTGCCGCCGCCAGGCCCAGCGCCGCCGACCCCGACTGGTAGGAGGCTGCTTCGTGCCTGCTCCCGGTTCAGCTCGCGCAGCGTGTCCGCCAGCTCGTCCAGGTAGCGCACTGCGCCGTCCGCCAGTGCCCCCTCCAACCGCCGGCGCTCGACGACGACCGCGTCGACCAACCGCCGGCGTGAGGCCCGTACCTCCTCGACCTTGGCCGCCAGTTCGTCCTGCAGCACGGCGTGCGTCTCCAGGAGCTCAGCGGCGGCCAGGAGCGGTGCCCGTTCGGCCGGGCCGTCGCGCGAGACTGCCGCGCGGCGAAGACCGGCTGCCGTCTCCGCCGAGGTCCCCTCAGACAGCTCGATCACCGCGTCGGTCTCGTGACCCGAGACCGTGAGCAGGACCCCGGTGAGCAAGGCGAGACCGGCCGCAAGCACCAGACCCGAGTACAGCGCCGCGAGCGCGGCCGCCGCCTCCCCGCCAACGCCGAGCAGCCGCGCGGCGCCTGGCAGGGCCAACGACAGCGCGACCAGCGCCAGGGCCGGTCCGGCCGTGACCGTTGACCCGCCATGCAGACGGGCCCTGGGCAGCCGTCGTGCGGCTTCGACGGCGACCACCGCCCCGACCATCAGCATCCACTCCGGGGAGCGGCCCAGGGGGACGATCAGCGCGCCCGCCCAGGCGAGGACGAGGGCCGCACGGGCCTGCCGCGTGAGGCTCCGACGTCCCGGCAGGGCAAGGGCGATGTGCAGCACGAGCGGGCGGTGCACGAGCAGCAGCGCCGGGACCAGGGGGGCGGCGAGCCAGGCGACCCCGGCCGCAGCGGCCAGCAGCGCGTTGCGGCGCGACCGCCTGGCCTCCGCGGCCGCGAGCACCAGCAAGACCACCCCGGCGAGGACGTCGAGGACGCTGAGCAGATTCCTCACGTCAGGCTCCGCCCACGAGTGCGCGGAGAGCGGCGCCGGACAGCTCGTCCTTCGCGACGAATCCCGCCACCGGGCTGGCCTGCACCCGGCGGCGCAAGTCGGTGATCGAACGGCTGGAGATGAGCACCACCTCCGGCGGGTGCGGGAGAGCGGCGAGCTGGACCGAGACCGCGAACCCGTCCAGGTCCGGCAGATGGACGTCCAGCAGCACGATCCCGGGTGACAGCGCGACGGCGACGGCGACAGCCGTCTCGCCGTCGGCCGCCTCCCCGCCCACCTCGTAGCCGTCGCCCTCAAGCAGGAGGCGGGCCACGGCGCGGAATCCCTCATGG
>JAJAYV010000307.1 GCA_026786045.1 Frankiaceae bacterium
CCCAGGCGGTGGTGCACACCACCGCGTCGAAGCCCTCCGCAAGAGCGGTGTTCGACCGGGCGGCCAGCCGGTCCAGGGGGAGCCGGGGCGACAGCCACTGCCGCAGCCAGCGGTCCAGCCGCTCGTGGCTGACCACCAGCGACGGCACACCAGCCGAGCGGGCCCACCGGCCGACGCCGCGCAGCGTCGTACGGTCGTGCACCTCCACGTGGTCGGGCTGCAGCGAGGTGAGCAGCGCCGTGACCCTGCGCGGATCGGTCATGACCCGGTAGCCGGTGCCGGGCAGCTCCGGAGCGCGCAGCTGCACCTGGCGGCCCCACGGGTGCTCGTCGGTGGTGTCGCATGTCCCAGGAACGACGTGGACGACCTCGTGCCCGTCCCGTGCGTAGCCGGCGGCAAGGTGTCCCAGAGCGGTGCGCAACCCGCCCGAGGTGGGGGTGACGAAATTGGCCAGCTGCACGACCCGCGTCATGCGACGTCCTCGTAGTGCCGCACCAGCTGTTCGCCGATGACCTCCCAGGTGCGGCCGACGACCGAGGACCGGGTACGGGACCTGAGTGCGGCGCGGGCGTCGTCGTCGACGGCAAGCCGCGTCACGGCCGCCCGTAACGACGCGCCCGACCCGGGCGTGAAGTGCAGGCCGTTGACCTCGTGGTCGACCAGGTCCAGCAGTCCCCCGGCCGACGGTGCGACGACGGGGACGCCGCTGGCGAGCGCTTCCTGCGCGGCCTGGCAGAACGTCTCGGACGAGCCGGTGTGCACGAAAGCGTCCAGCGAGGCGAAGGTGGCGGCGAGCGCGGTGCCGGACTGGAAGCCGAGGAAGGGCACTCCCGGCAGCTGTGCCTGCAGCGCTGCCCGCCGAGGGCCGTCCCCGGCCACCACGAGGCGGACCCCCGGCACGCCGTGCAGCGACGCGAGCAGGCCTACCTCCTTCTCCTGGGCCAGCCGCCCCACGTAGCCGACGAGCAGCTCGCCACCTGGCGCCAGCCGCTGTCGCAGGGCGTCGTCCCGGTGCTCGGGGGCGAAGCGCTGGAGGTCGACGCCGCGGGCCCACCTGTCGACGCGGAGCACGCCGTTGCGACGCAGCTCGTCGACCGAGTGCCGGCTGGGGGCCAGGGTGCGGCGGGCGGCGCCGTGCACTCGCCGGAGCCAGTCCCACACCGCGCGCTCGCTGCGGTGCAGCCCGTACTTCCCCGCGAAGCCGGCCAGGTCGGTCTGATAGACCGCGACGACCGGCAGGCCGAGCCGCCGTGAGGCGAACGCCGCCTGCGCCCCGAGGACGGCCGGGCTGGCCAGGTGCACGACGTCAGGAGCGAACGCAGCCAGCTCGTCGGTCAGTCCGGCCCACGGCCGGGACAGCCGGAAGTCGCGGTAGCCGGGCAGCGGGACCGACGGGGTGCGGACGACGCGCGCGCCGGCATAGGAGGTAGGGCCCGGTCCGGGCGCGAGGACGAGGGCGGTGTGACCACGGGCCGCGAGCTGCTCGCAGACCCGCAGGACGGAGTTGGTGACGCCGTTGACCTGGGGGAGGAAGGACTCGGTGACGATGGCGATGCGCACGTGACCCACGGTCGAGCCGCCCGGGCACCGGTTCCCGACGTGTACGGGTGAGTCGCGTGAACTGTCCGGGAAGGTCCGGCGGGCTGCTACCGGAGCAGGAGCAGGAGCAGGAGCAGGAGCAGGAGCAGGACCGGGGCGATGAGGGACAGCACCCCGAAGGCACCCAGTGCCACCCGGGCCGGGCGGCTTGGGCACAGCGCGACAGCCTGACCGACGTCGCGCCGGATGCGCGCCGACAGCCGGTGCGCCCAGGCGAACTCGCGGCCCAGCAGCGAGATGCCGAGGAAGACGATCAGCGAACCGGGCCCAGGCAGCGGGATGAGCACCAGGCCGACCAGCACGGTGGTGGCGCCGACCAGGAGGACGAGCACCCGGAAGCCCGCGCGCAACAGGCCGCGGTCGACGGCCTCACCCGACAGCTGTGCCATGGCTGCACCCTCGCCGTCAGGGATGACCTGCCGGTGCCGCCACGTTGAACATCCTGTGACAGCGCCGCCGCAACCTGCTGTCCCACAGACGAACTCGGGCCGAACGGCCGACGGCCCGGCGCAGGTGCGCCGGATCGCCGTGTGCGGCGGGGAGGGTCAGGTCCCGATGACCCCGCCGTCATTCTTGACGATCACCACGGTGGACGAGCGTGGGACGAGCACGCCCTTCTCCTGGGGCCAAGTGTTGAGGCCGCCGTCGCCTGGGTGCTGAAGGTTCACGAACATCGTGCGCTGGTCCGGTGTCGTGATGACGCCGGTGACCTCGGCGCCCCGAACGCCCGTGAGGAAGCGGCGCACCTCCGGCACGCCGTTGCTGTCGAGCGTGCGCGGGTCGGCCGCCAGCATCTGGTCGTTCACCTTGCCGGGCTGACTTCCGTCTGTCTGGATCCACACCCGGCCGTCCGGGTCGGCCCACAGGCCGTCCGGCGAGCCGAAGGCGTCCTCCGCCAGAATCGTCGAGCCGTCGTTGGTCTCGCTGTCCCGGCCCTGTCCCGCGAGCAGGAAAAGATCCCAGCGGAACGAGGTGGCGGTGTGGTCGTTGCCCGTCTCCTGCCACCGGATGATGTGGCCCCAGGGGTTGGGCTTGCGGGGGTTGGCGGCGTTGATTTCCTTGCTACTGGAAGTGTTGTTGGTGAGGGTCAGATAGACCATGCCGGTGGTCTGGTCCACCGTCGTCCACTCGGGCCGATCCATCGGGGTCGCCTCGAGGACGTCGGCGGCCAGGCGGGTCTTGACGAGCACCTCAGCCTGGTCGGCGAAGCCGGCCTCCGGTGTCAGGCCGCCCTCGCCGTGGATCAGCGGCAGCCAGGTGCCGGAGCCGTCGTTGTTGAACCGGGCGACGTAGAGGGTGCCCTCGTCGAGCGGGCTGAGCCCCCGCGCCCGGAGGGACTTCCAGTTACCCGAGCTGACGAACTTGTAGGCGTAGTCATTCCTTTGGTCGTCGCCCATGTAGACGACGACCCGTCCACCCTTGGTCACGTGTACGAAGGCGCCCTCGTGCTTGATCCTGCCCAGGGCCGTGCGCTTGACCGGGGTCGAGGAGGCGGTGAACGGGTCGATCTCGACAACCCAGCCGAAGCGGTTCACCTCTTCGACGTCGCCGGGGGCGAGGGCGAAGCGCTTGTCCGTGGGTGACCAGCTATACCGGTTGCCACCCACGCCGTAGCGGTCCAGCAGCTCGGCGTCATCGCCGAACGAGGTGTAGTCGAGGACGTCCTCGTCGCCGATCTTCTTCGTGGGGACGCCGCCGAAGTAGCCGTTGAAGTTCTCCTCGCAGGCCAGGTAGGTGCCCCAGGGGGTGTAGCCATGGCTGCAGTTGTTGATGGTGCCGACCGGGTTGCTGCCGTTGGCCGGCGCGCCCGTGTCCAGCAGCGGACTGTCCGCCGCAGGGCCGGAGAAGGTCATGGGGGTGTTGGCCGTGATGCGGCGGTTCGACTTCGAGGGCACTACTTTCCAGCTACCATGCTGGTCCTCGCGAACCTCCACAACGGAGACGCCGTGCGCGGCCTGCGACTTGCGCACCATCTCCAGGGTGTAGGCCCCGGGTGCGGGCTCGGCGGGGGTTGCTGTGTGCAGCAGGCCCTCGTCGGTGTACTCGTGGTTGACGACGAGCAGCCCGCGCAGGCTGGCGTTCCGGCCGCTGCCGATCGGGAAGTAGTGCATGCCGTCGTGGTGCATCCCGACCTGCTGCTCCTGGTCGGCGGCGGTGTTGCCGCCTGTGACGCCGGCATCCGGGCTGCCGGGCACGAAGGCCGGTCCGTTCGGCTGCAGTGGCGTGCCCCAGGGGATGAAGGGCACAGCGGTGTACCCGGGAGGCACGACGACCTCGTCCATCTTGCTGGGCGCGATGGCGGTGAAGCCGAGCAGGCCCGCGCCCTTTGGAGGGACGGCCTTGCCCTTCGGCGCCGCGTAGGCCGCGGGTGTGTCGGCGAACAGCGACGTGGTCATGAAACCGGCCGCAGCCAGCATCCCGCCGCGCAGCACCGTCCGGCGGGACATGCGCGACGCGGCGACCTCCTGGAAGCACGGAGCGGTCGACGGGTTGGACGAGAAGTCGTCGGGGTCGAGGTTGAGGTCGGACAGGTCGACGGGGCGGTCGGCGAGCTCGGTCATGCAGCGTCTCCAGCGGTCACGCGGCGGCAGCTCCGCCGGTCGCCCGGACGCTAGGGACGCCGGGTGGCAGCGCTTCCCACGCCACCTGAACGGGCCGTGAACCCGACAGGTCCGCTAGGTGTTCCGGCTCCACGGAGCATCACGCGGGGACGTGACACCCAGGTCGGCGAGCAGCGCGCGCACCCGCCCGTCGACGTCGTCGACGATCCGTCGCACGACGTCGAGGTCCTGGCCCTTCGGGTCCTCGACCTGCCAGTCCTCGTAGCGCTTGCCGGGGAAGACGGGGCAGGTCTCGCCGCAGCCCATCTTGATGACGACGTCGCTGTCCTCGACCGACTCCCGGGTGAGCAGGGACGGGGCGTGGTCGGAGGTGGACAGGCCCCGCTCAGCGAGCACGGCCGCGACACCCGGGTGCACGCCCGACCCGGGCTCGGAGCCGGCGCTGCGGACCTCGACCGCGTCGCCGGCGTAGTGCTGCGTCAGCACCTTCGCGGCGACCGACCGGCCGGAGTTGTGGATGCAGGCGTACATGACGACGGGGCGCTGGACGCTCATGCGGGGTCTCCTGTGCGGGCGGGCGCGGACCGGTCGTCCGCGAGATGGGTCAGGTCGTCGGCCAGCTCGTCGGCGTTCGGGTACAGCACCAGAACAGCACCGACGGCCAGCGCGCCGCCGACCAGCTGCATCGCGACGAACACCGGAGCGGACGCCGGCTCGATGCCGGCGAAGGTGTCGGACAGCGTCCGGCCGATCGTGATCGCCGGGTTGGCGAAGCTGGTGCTGCTGGTGAACCAGTAGGCCGCGGTGATGTAGGCGCCGACCGCGTAGGCGACGTGCGAGGTGCGGCCGGACCGGACGACGCCGAAGATGACGACCAGCAGGCCGAAGGTGGCCACGACCTCGCCCAACCAGAGGTTGCCTGCCGCGCGCTCGCGCGTGGACACGACGACCGGGTCGAGCCCGAACATCAGGTTGGCGACCACGACACCGAGGCAGCAGCCGAGCACCTGCGCCGCGATGAAGAGCGCCGCCGCGCGCGAGGTGATCGCGCCGAAGAAGCGCTCGGCGAGGGTGACGACGGGGTTGAAGGCGGCGCTGACGGGACCGAGCGCGAGGATCAGCGCGACGAGCACGGCACCGGTGACCAGGGCGTTCTCGAGCAGCTGCAGCCCTACGTCGTCCGGGCTCAGTCGCTGGGCCGCGATGCCCGAGCCCACCACGGTGGCGGCGAGGAACGCGCTGCCGAGCAGCTCGGCGAAGGCCTTGCGCAGCAGGGGGGTCACGGGCAGGGCCTCCGTCGGCCGCGGGCGGTGCGGGCGGCAGTGGCGACGGCGGACAGGCCGGCGGCCAGTCCTTCGATCGCGTCGGGTTCGAGGCGGTAGTAGGTGAAGCGGCCTAAGGGCTCGCTCGTGACCAGACCCGCCTCGCGAAGCGCCCGCAGGTGGTTGCTGACGTTGGTCTGGCGGGCCCCGGTCAGCTCGACGAGGTGGCAGGTGCACAGCTGCTCGACGGCGAGCAGCTCGACGATCTGGGCGCGCAGCGGCTCGGCGAGCAAGCGGAGGCCGGCAGCGTCCACCCGCGTGTTACGGGTGGTGGGGCTCATGCACCCAGCAGCTCGTGCAGCAGCAGGTCGACGCGTGCGGACACCTCGTCACGGATGCGGCGCAGCTCGTCCGGCCCAGCCCCCTCCGGATCGGGCAGGTCCCAGTCGACGTAGCGCCGGCCGGGCACCACCGGGCAGGCGTCGCCACAGCCCATGGTGACGACGACGTCGGCCGCGGCGACGAACTCGTCCGTCAGCGGCTTGGGGAAGGCATCCGCAGCGTCGGCGCCCACCTCGGCCAGCGTCTCGCGCACGCCCGCGTGCAGGTCCGGTGCAGGGACGGTGCTGGCGGAGCGCACCGACACGCGCCCGCCGGCCCGCTGCTCGAGCAGGGCAGCCGCCAGCTGGGACCTTCCGGCGTTGTGGGTGCACACGATGAGCACCTCCGGCACCTCGCGCGGCAGCAGCCCGCTGACCACGGCACCGGCCCGCAACCGTTGACGGGCGAAGCGGTAGGCGAGCAGCGCCTCGTACGTCTTGATGCGCTGCACGCCGAGCCGTGCCCGGCTGTCGTGCACGCACTCGGCCACGGTCTCGCGGGGGTAGACGCCTGCGAACTCGTGCACCAGCCGGTCGACGGCGCCGTGCAGCTCGTCGACCGTCCCATCAGTTCCAGCTGACATCACCCATGAATGATGTCACTCCACGGCTGGTGCTGGGCGAAACGGCAGGCGAACGTCAGGTGGAGGTGGTGCGGAGCGCCTCGCGCGTCCGGCGCTGCACCAGCACCGGCACGAAGCTGCGGACGGGCGCGGACTCGAACTCGGTCACGAGCACGGCGAAGCGCCGTTCGACCTCCTGGGCCGGCACCGAGTCCGCGAACTCCGCGACCAGCGCGCGCCGGGCGGACTCGAGCTGCCGGAGTTCGTCTTCAGGGTTCATGCGGCTGAGCCTGCTCCGGCCGGACGCCGCCCGTCTGGCCGGCAGGTGAACAGCAGGTGAACGGCTAGCCGAACCGACCGGTGATGTAATCCTCGGTGCGCTGCTCGCCAGGATTGCTGAAGATCTTCGTCGTGTCATCGATCTCGACCAGCTTGCCCGGCTCGCCGGTGCCCTCGATGGTGAAAAAGCCGGTCTTGTCGGAGACGCGCGCAGCCTGCTGCATGTTGTGTGTAACGATCACGATCGTGTAGTCGTTCTTCAGCTCCTCCATCAGGTCCTCGATGGCGAGCGTGGAGATCGGGTCGAGCGCTGAGCAGGGCTCGTCCATGAGCAGCACCTGCGGCTTGACGGCGATGGCGCGCGCGATGCACAGCCGCTGCTGCTGCCCGCCGGACAGGCCGGCCCCGGGGCGGTCCAGGCGGTCCTTGACCTCCTTCCAGAGGTTGGCGGCCTTGAGCGAGGTCTCGACGACCTCGTCGGTCTTGGCCTTGGGCACCCGGCCGTTGAGCTTCAGCCCGGCGACGACGTTCTCGTAGATGGACATGGTGGGGAACGGGTTGGGCCGCTGGAAGACCATGCCCACCTTGCGGCGCACGTCAACAGGGTCGACGCCGCTGGCGTAGATGTCGTCGTCGTCCAGGCTGATCCGGCCCTCGACGCGGGCACCGGGGATGACCTCGTGCATGCGGTTGATGGTCCGCAGAGCTGTGGACTTCCCGCACCCGGACGGCCCGATGAACGCGGTGATGGACCGCTCCTCGATGACGAGGGAAAGGTCCTCGATCGCCTTGAACGTGCCGTAGTACGCGTTCACGCGGTCGAGGGTGATGCGCTTGGCCACGAGGGACCCTTCCGAGACGGCGGGGGCGCGGATATTGGATCGTGCGACGGCGCTGGAGGGTACGGGTCTTCCCTGACGTGCGGGTGTCCGGCGGCGGTCGGTCGCCCGACCAGCCGGGCGGGAACGACCGATCTGGACCCATCCCGTGATCGCGTTCACCTGCTGTTCACCCGGGCGGCGCCCGGTGGCCTCTGCCCGGTGTACCTGCCGTTTCTCCAGCGTTCATCCGGAGCCGGTCGGCGCTTCACCTGGGCTCCCTAGCGTGCTTCTCGTCCGCCGCTGCGCCGCGTCTCCCCTCGACCGTCGCACGGCCTTCCGCACGCAGACCCCCCGAGAGAGGGACCTAGACCTTGAAGCTCCAGCGCACCACCCGCCTCGTCGCCCTCCTGGCCGCCGGTTCGCTCGCGCTCACCGCCTGCTCCGACGACGACCAGGCCGGCTCCACCGACACCGTCGGCACGCCCAGTGAGGGCGCGGCGTCCGAGCTGTCCGGGACGCTCGCCGGCGCGGGGGCCAGCTCGCAGGGCGCCGCCATGGAGGGCTGGATCGCCGGCTTCCAGAGCGCCAACGAGGGCGTCACCATCAACTACGACCCGGTCGGCTCCAGCGGCGGTCGCGAGCAGTTCCTCAATGGCGGGACCGACTTCGGCGGCACGGACTCCTCGCTCGACGACGAGGAGCTCGCCCTCGCCGACGAGCGCTGCGGGGACGGCGGCCTGATCGAGGTCCCGCTCTACATCAGCCCGATCGCCGTGGCCTTCAACCTGCCGGGCATCGAGACGCTGAACCTGGGCCCGGCGGTCATCGCTGGGATCTTCAAGCAGGAGATCACCCAGTGGAACGCGCCGGAGATCGCCGCCGACAACCCCGACGCCGAGCTGCCGGACCTGGCCATCACGCCCGTCAACCGGTCGGACGGCTCGGGCACCACCAAGAACTTCACCCAGTACCTGGCCGCGGTCGCCCCTGACGTCTGGACCTTCGAGGCCGAAGACGAGTGGCCGGTCCCGGGCGGCGAGGCCGGTCAGGGCACCTCAGGTGTCATCCAGGCCGTCACCGCTGCCGAGGGCGCCATCGGCTACGCCGACGCCAGCCAGGTCGGTGACCTCGGCACCGTCGCGGTGGGCGTCGGCGAGGAGTTCGTCGAGTACTCCCCGGAGGCCGCCGCGGCGGTCGTCGACAGCTCTCCTCGGGTGGAGGGGCGACCGGAGGGCAGCCTGGCCCTGGAGCTGGCCCGTGACACGGCCGAGTCGGGCAACTACCCGGTCGTGCTCGTGAGCTACTCGCTGGCTTGCAAGACCTACGAGGACAAGACGCAAGGCGAGCTCGTCAAGGCTTTCCTGGAGTACGTCGCCTCTGAGGACGGCCAGGCCGCGGCGCAGGAGTCGGCCGGCTCCGCACCCATCTCCGAGGCTGTGCGCACGGACGTCCTCGCCCAGCTCGAGCAGATCGGCGCCTGATACTGGTCCCGCCTGCTGCATCTGCTTGACGCTCCGGGGGGGCCCCCCCGCCCGGGGGCCCCCCCGCCACCTCGGCCAGGACTCGACCACCCGCCACGACGACCCCAGGGGTGGCGGCGGCGAAGACTGGCAGGCGGGGCACACCCAAGGCATTGACCCGGCCCTCCCGGCGGGCACCGGCCGCGCGACCCGACCCGGCGCCGGTGCGCAGGAGGGCAAGGGCGAACGGTCACGACGTGCGGGACCGGGGACCAGTGCCGGCCGAGGTCATCGCCGCCTACCTCGCGGCCGGCGCCCCAGGCGAATAGCACACAGGAACCACGCCCAGCAGTGGCCGAGCGCACCCTGATCCCGGTGCGGCAGACGAAAGTCGGACTGGTCCGGTGGCGAGTCCGACATCGACCGGCCGTTGGCGAAACGCGGCCGACGGCAAGCGGAGGCCCGGCGGTGGCTTGCTGTCAGGCAATATCGACGCGATCGATCTCGCCGTCGTGTCACCGGCGAACGGCGGCGCTCCTCAATCCGCGGTCGCTTTCGGGTGGTCAGCTGAACTCCAGTCGGTCGGTCGCCGACTCTCAGGTTGACCCCATCTGCGCGGTCGATAGGGTCGATTGTCCAGGTTTGCGGGGAACCCTCAGCGCAAGATGGCTGGGCCTGCCATCCATGTTTCTCGTTCCGGTTCTCCTGACATGGCGCGCGCCGAGGCGGC
>JAJAYV010000308.1 GCA_026786045.1 Frankiaceae bacterium
CTCCTGCCCCTTCGTGATCACGACGCCCTCCGCCAGCTGCTCCCTGAACTTCGCCGGCAGGATCAGCCGGCCCTTGTCGTCGAGCCGGGGGGTGTGGGTGCCGAGGAACATGGCTCCCTCCTCCCGGATCGTCCTGCTTGCGCGGTCTCGGAAGCCCTTGTGCTCCTCGATCCCCCACGCTACTCCACTTTCCCCCATCGTCAACGACGACTTCAGACTTGAGGGTTCGTCCGGCGCGGACAACCCGCAGGTCAGACCGGGTGGGATGCGGCGGGGCTGTACGGACCTACTCCGCCGGCCCGGCCGGCCGTGGAGCCCTCCGTGCGGTTCCGGCGGCCCCGCCGACCGCGCGGAGGGCTCCGTACGAGCTCGGGGTGGGGCGCTGTGGAGGATCCCGCTGGAGGGCTCCGTACGGGGAGCGGCGCGCCGCAAGCGGTACGGAGAGCCCCTGGCGGGTCGGTCCGGGACGCCGGCCGGCGGGAGGAACTCGCCGGGCCGCTCTTGCGTCGAAGCGAACGACCCCCGGCGACTGCCGTGCCTGCCGGGCTGTCCGGTGACAGACTCTCCCCCTTGACCGGGTTCGCTCAGGAGGACTTCCACGTGGCACGCCGCACGCGCACGGACGCGACGGGGCTCGACGCCCTCCAGGAGTCCACCGCCCGCATCCGCGACAACATCGAGCAGGTCATCGAGGGGAAGACCGAGGTCGTCGACCTCGCGATCGTCGTGCTGCTCGCCGAGGGCCACCTGCTCGTGGAGGACGTGCCGGGCGTCGGCAAGACGATGCTCGCCAAGGCGCTGGCCCGCTCGATCGACTGCTCGGTCCGGCGCATCCAGTTCACGCCCGACCTGCTGCCGAGCGACGTCACGGGCGTCTCGATCTGGAACCAGGACCGGCACGAGTTCGAGTTCAAGCCCGGCGCGGTCTTCGCCAACCTCGTCGTCGGCGACGAGATCAACCGGGCCAGTCCGAAGACGCAGTCCGCGCTCCTGGAGGCCATGGAGGAGCGGCAGGTCTCCGTCGACGGCGTGACCTACGTCCTCGAGACGCCCTTCATGGTCATCGCGACGCAGAACCCGATCGAGATGGAGGGCACCTACCCGCTGCCCGAGGCCCAGCGGGACCGCTTCACCGCGCGCGCCTCGATCGGCTACCCCTCCCCCGCCGCCGAGCTGCAGATGCTCGAGCACCACGGCGCGAGCGAGCCGATCGACGACCTCGAGCCGGTCGCCGACGCCCTCGAGGTACGCAAACTCATCGAGGTCGTGCGCAGCGTCCACCTGTCCGACGAGGTCAAGCGGTACGTCGTCGACCTGGTCGGGGCGACCCGGGCCTCGCACGAGCTGCGCCTGGGCGCCTCGCCGCGCGCCGGCTTGCAGCTGGTGCGGGCCTCGCGGGCGCGCGCGGCGCTGGACGGGCGCGACTACGTCCTGCCTGACGACGTGCAGACGCTGGCGGTGTCCGTGCTCTCGCACCGGCTGCTGCCGACGGCCGAGGCGCAGGTCTCCCGGCGCACCCCCGAGTCCGTCGTGGCCGATCTGGTCGAGCGCACCTCCCTGCCCGAGGCCGCCGCGGGCGCCCGACGACGGTGAACGCGCTGCGCGCCTCGCTGTCGGGGCTCACTACCCGCGGGCGCTGCCTGCTCGCGGCGGGCCTAGCGCTGGCCGTCTGCGCGGTCGTGCTCGGCCAGCGCGACCTGCTGCGGGCGGCGGTCTTCCTCGTCGCGCTCCCGCTGGCCGCGGCCTGGCTGGTGTCCCGGACCCGCTACCGGCTGTCCTGCGCCCGCTCGCTCGACCCACCGCGGGTCGAGGCCGGCCGACAGAGCACCGTCCGGCTGCGACTGGACAACGTCTCCCGGCTGCCCAGCGGGGTGCTGCTCATGGAGGACGCACTGCCGTACTCCCTCGGCGGGCGGCCGCGCTTCGTGCTCGACCGGATCGAGCCGAGGGGGGTGCGCGAGGTGTCCTACCCGGTCGGCTCGGACGTCCGGGGCCGCTTCACCGTCGGGCCGCTCTCGGTGCGGCTGACCGACCCCTTCGGACTGTGCGAGCTGACCCGGTCCTTCGCCACGACCGACGAGCTCGTCGTCACGCCCGTCGTGAGCGCGCTGCCGCCGGTGCGCCTGGGCGGCGACTGGGCCGGCGGCGGCGACGCGGCCTCCCGCTCCGTCGCGACCAGCGGCACCGACGACGCGGCCACCCGCGAGTACCGCCACGGCGACGACCTGCGCAAGGTGCACTGGCGCTCGACGGCGCGGGTCGGCGAGCTGATGGTGCGGCGCGAGGAGCAGCCGTTCCAGAGCCGGGCCACCCTGCTGCTCGACGGCCGGGTCGCCGCCCACCGGGGCGACGGACCGGGGTCGTCGTTCGAGTGGTCGGTCAGCGCGGTCGCCTCGATCGGCGTCGCGCTGGCCCGGTCGGGCTTCGCGCTCTCG
Organism: Frankiaceae bacterium; assembly: GCA_026786045.1. GTDB lineage: Bacteria > Actinomycetota > Actinomycetes > Mycobacteriales > SCTD01 > SCTD01. The sequence continues at coordinate 2,436 of JAJAYV010000308.1, forward strand.
CTGCTGCGCGAGTCGGGCGAGGCGCTGTCGCCGCTCGGCCTGCCGCTCACCGAGAGCCTGCTGCTCGACGCGCTCGCCACCGTCTCGACGACCCGCGGCGCCACGATCGACGGCGCGGTCGAGCAGCTGCGTCGCGGCGGGGTGGGCGGCGTGCTCGTGGCCCTCCTCGGCGGGCTGGACCTCGCCGACGCCCAGCTGCTCGCGCGGCTGCGTACCGGCTCGACCGTCTGCGTCGGGGTGCTGCTCGACACCGACAGCTGGGCGCCGGTGAGCCCCAGGGCGCGCGAGCTCGCGGTGCAGCAGCACGACGCCGTCGCCACCCTGCTGACCGCGGCCGGCTGGCGGCTGCTGCCGATCACGC
>JAJAYV010000309.1 GCA_026786045.1 Frankiaceae bacterium
ACCCAAGGCCGCGCCGAAGGCCGCCCCTGCTGCCGCGCCGAAGGTCGCCGCCCGACGGGCGGCCCCCGCCTCGCGCTCCCGCGTCACCACCGCGCCGGGGGTCTTCAGCGGCCGGACGATGACCGTGGCCGGTCGCGGCACCTTCCGCACCGACGTGCGCGACTGGCAGCGCCAGCTGCGGGCCCGCGGCTGGAAGATCACGGTCGACGGCTTCTACGGCCCGCAGAGCGCCGGCGTCGCCCAGCGCTTCGGCCGCGAGAAGGGCCTGCGCGCCGCCCCCGGCACCGTCGACGCCGCGGCGTTCGCGGCCGCCTGGACCGCCAAGATCACCTGAGCAGCCGCCCGTCGGGCAGGATGGGCCCATGAGCCTGACCGGGAAGGACCTGCTGGGCGGCCCGCCGCACACCCTGCTGCCCGAGGAGCCGGGTCCGGTGGACCTGCTCGATCGCGGCGGCGACCCGGCCGACGTCGCCGCGGCCCACCCGACCAGCTCGCTGGCCTGGGCGGTGCTGGCCGAGGCGGCGTACGACCGCCAGGCCTACGTCGAGAGCTACGCCTACGGGCGGACCGGCTACCACCGCGGGCTCGACGCGCTGCGCCGCGCCGGTTGGAAGGGCTACGGCGCCGTGCCGTGGTCGCACGAGCCCAACCGCGGCTTCCTGCGCGCTCTGCACGCCCTCGGCGAGGCGGCCGGCGCGATCGGTGAGACCGAGGAGTCGGCCCGGATCCGGCAGTTCCTCGTCGACAGCGATCCCGCCGCCGTCGACGCCCTGAGCGCCCGCAGCGGCGACTAGCCCTCCCGCGGGAGGGCCTCGCCGGGGACGACGCGGGTGCCGCGGCCGCGGCGGCCGAGCAGGGCGGCGCCGGGCAGGCCGGCCAGCGCCCGGCTGGCGTCGTCGACGAAGGTCATGATCCGCTCGGTGGAGCCGGCGATGAAGGCCACCCGCTCGTGCGTGTCGGCCAGCGTGCGCAGCACTGGCAGGACGTCGGCCTGCACCTTGCGCAGGGTGTCGGGCAGGTCCTCCACGACCGGGTCGTCCAGCACGATCGCGAGCCGGGACAGGCCGGGCGCGAGCGCACGCAGCGGCTCCTCGAGCTCCTCGACCAACCCGTCGAGCCGGGTCGCGAGCCGGTTGACGGTCACGACCGTCTCGCGCGCCTGGTGCGCGAGGTCGGACAGGCTGCGGACCGCACCGGTCAGCGCGGTCACCGTGCTGGGCAGCGCGGCGAGCGCCTCGGTCTGCGCCTGCAGGATCCCGAACAGTCCATCGATGCCGGGGATGCGTGCCACGAGGGGCAGACTACGTACGGGCTGTCACTCGTGCGGCGCAGTCCGGGACGGCGCGCGCTGGGTAGGCAGTCCTCGACGACCAGAGGAGCGGCAGTGAACACGCAGAGCACCATCCCGGACACCGACCGCGTGCAGGAGCTCCGCCGGCGCCTGGAGGCACTGCTGGGCATCCCCGCGAGCGAGGGCAACGAGCTCACGCTGCTCAAGAACGGCGACCAGATCTTCCCCTCCATGCTGGCCGCGATCCGGTCGGCCGAGCGCACGATCGACTTCCTCACGTTCGTCTACTGGAAGGGCGACATCGCGCATGACTTCGCGCAAGCCCTGGCCGGTCGGGCCCGGGCGGGGGTGCAGGTCCGGGTGCTCATCGACGCGGTCGGTGGCCGGCTCATCGAGAGCGACCTGATGGAGCACATGAGCGACTGCGGCGTGCAGGTCGAGTGGTTCCGCAAGCCGTTCTCGATCGCGCAGCTGACCTCGCCGCTCAAGCAGAACCACCGCACCCACCGCAAGATCCTCGTGGTCGACGAGCAGGTCGGCTTCACCGGCGGCGTGGGCATCGCCGAGGAGTGGTGCGGCGACGCGCGGGACGAGACCGAGTGGCGCGACACCCACGTACGCGTGGTCGGTCCGGCGGTCGATGGTCTGTCGGCCTCCTTCGCGCAGAACTGGGCCGAGACCGGCCGCCCGCTCATCGACGACCACCGCGCCTTCCCCCAGCACCGCGCTGCGACCAGCGGCGGCTCGATCGTGCAGGTGGCGCGTGGCAGCGCCAGCGTCGGCTGGAACGACATGGCGACGGTCTTCCGCGTGATGATCGAGTCGGCCCAGGACCGGCTGCGGATGATGACCGCCTACTTCGTGCCGGACGCCTGCTTCCAGCAGCTGCTGCTCGACGCGGTCGAGCGCGGCGTTCAGGTCGACGTGATGCTGCCGGGCCCGCACGCCGACAAGCGCGTCTGCCAGCTGGCCAGCGAGTCGATCTACGCGACCCTGGCCGACGGCGGCGTGCGGATCTGGGCCTTCCAGCCGTCGATGCTGCACGCCAAGGTGCTCACCATCGACGGTGTCGCCTCGGTCGTCGGGTCGGCGAACATGAACCGCCGGTCCATGCACCACGACGAGGAGGTCGTGCTGTGCGTCCTCGACCCGGTCGTCACGCGTCGGCTCGAGCAGGACTTCGACGACGAGCTCGAGCGCTGCGTGCGGCTCGATCCGAAGCGCTGGGAGGACCGCTCGCTGACGCAGAAGGCGCAGGAGAAGGCCACCCGCGTCCTGCACCACTTCTTCTAGTCAAGGGCGGATGAGCGACCAGGCCAGCGGCTCGACGGTCCAGCGGCGGCGGCGCACCTCGTCGCCGGTCTCGCCGTCGGCGTTGACGCCCACCTGCTCGCCGACGACGGTCACCGACCGCCCCCGGGCGAAGCGGACCGCCGGGTCCTGCAGATGCGCGCCCTTGGTCAGCGCCGCGCCGTAGCGGATCCGCGCGAACGGTCCGGTCGCCTGCGACACCATGACGTCGAGCAGGCCGTCGTCGACGAGCGCGTCGGGCAGCAGCGGGGTGCCGCCGCCGATCCCGCGGCCGTTGCCGATGCCGACCATGAGGGTGCGCCGGTGGCTGTCGGCGAGCACCCGGCCGTCGACCTCCACGCGCAGCCGCCACCCGGTCGACCTCAGCCCCGCGGTCACCGCCCCGATCGGGTACGCCACCGGGCCGAGTCGGGGCTTGAGCCGGCCGGCGTGCTCGGCGGCGTCGGCGCCGATGCCCACGTGGACCGCGTTGACGACGATGCCGCCGGCGTCGTCGACGAGCAGGTCCAGCGGGCGCGGCGACCCGTCGCGCACGAGCTCTGCGGCATCGGCTGGGTCGAGGGGGACGTCGAGCGTGCGGGCCAGGTCGTTGCCGGTCCCGAGCGGCACCAGCCCGATCCGCGTCGAGTCGAGCGCGTGCCGGGCCCGCAGCCGGGTCACTGCGAGGTGCAGGCTGCCGTCGCCGCCGGCGACGACGAGCGTGCGCCCGTCGAGCCGGTCGAAGGCGGCGTCCATGTCCTCGGGCGCCTCGCACAGGGACAGCTCGGCGCCGAGCACGGCGCGCGCCGCCTCCAGCGCCTCGTCGTCCGTCGAGCCCGCCTTCGCGCTGGCGATGAGCAGGTGACCGGGGGCAGGGGCGCTCATGTCGGATAGCCTTCCCCCGCTAGAGCCCCGAGCGCCTGCGCCCGGGGCTTGTCTGTTCGTGACAGGAGCGAACCATGCCCGCACTCGTGCTCGTCGGCGCCCAGTGGGGCGACGAGGGCAAGGGCAAGGCCACCGACCAGCTCGGCGGCTCCGTGGACTACGTCGTGAAGTTCAACGGCGGCAACAACGCGGGCCACACGGTGGTCATCGGCGATGAGACCTATGCCCTGCACCTGCTGCCCAGCGGCATCCTCTCGCCCGGCTGCACGCCGGTCATCGGCAACGGCGTCGTCGTCGACCTGTCGGTGCTGTTCGAGGAGATCGACGCGCTCGAGGCCCGCGGCGTCCCCTGCGGCAAGCTGCTGCTGAGCGCCGACGCCCATCTCATCGCGTCCTACAACCGGACGTTGGACAAGGTCGCCGAGCGCTTCCTTGGCAAGCGCCGGATCGGCACCACCGGTCGCGGCATCGGCCCGACCTACGCGGACAAGATGAACCGCATCGGCATCCGCGTGCAGGACCTGTTCGACGAGGGGATCCTGCGCCAGAAGGTCGAGGCGGCGCTGGACATGAAGAACCACGTGCTGGTCAAGGTCTACAACCGCAAGGCCGTCGACCCCGACGCCGTCGTCGATGAGCTGCTGTCCTACGTCGACCGGGTGCGCCCGATGGTCGCTGACACCTCGCTGGTGCTCAACGAGGCGCTCGACCGCGGCGAGACGGTGCTGCTCGAGGGCGGCCAGGCGACGCTGCTCGACGTGGACCACGGCACCTACCCGTTCGTCACCAGCTCGTCGGCGACCGCCGGCGGCGCGTGCACGGGCAGCGGGATCGGCCCGCGCCGGGTCGACAAGGTCATCGCCGTGGTGAAGGCGTACACGACGCGCGTCGGCGAGGGGCCGTTCCCGACCGAGCTGGCCGGTGCGGGTCAGGACGGCGCCGACGGCGAGGCGCTGCGCGCGAACGGCCACGAGTTCGGCACCACGACCGGCCGGCCGCGCCGCTGCGGCTGGTACGACGCGGTCATCGCACGCTACGCGGCGCGCGTCAACGGCGTCACCGACTTCGTGCTCACCAAGCTCGACGTCCTCACCGGCTGGGAGCGCATCCCGGTCTGCGTGGCGTACGAGGTGGACGGCAAGCGCTTCGACGAGATGCCGATGAGCCAGACCGACTTCCACCACGCGACCCCGGTCTACGAGCACCTCGACGGCTGGACCGAGGACATCACCGGAGCCCGCACCTTCGAGGACCTGCCGAAGTCGGCGCAGGCGTACGTCACCGCGCTCGAGCAGATGAGCGGCGCGCCGTTCGCCTCGATCGGCGTCGGCCCTGACCGCGAGCAGACCCTCGAGCTGCGGCCGCTGCTCGGATGATCTTCAAGGGCGTGCGCGACGGCCGGCCCTACCCGGACCCGGGCATGTCGCACGGCGAGTGGGCCGCCCTGCCGCCCACCCAGGTCCAGCTGGACTCGCTCGTCACCATCAAGCGCACCCTCGACCTGGAGGTGCTGCTCGCGGAGGACTCCACGTTCTACGGCGACATGTTCGCCCACGTCGTGGAGTGGCGCGGCGAGCTCTACCTCGAGGACGGGCTGCACCGGGCGTTGCGCTGCGCGCTGGCCCAGCGCAAGGTGCTGCACGCCCGGGTGCTGCGCCTGCCCGACTAGAGGTCGGGCTGCTCGGCCACCCGTTAGCGTCGTCCCGTGAAGATCCTCGTCCTCGGCTCCGGTGCCCGCGAGCACGCCCTGCTCACCGCCCTCGCGCGCGACCCCGGGGTGACGGCGCTGGTGTGCGCGCCGGGCAACGCCGGCACCGCTGCGCTCGCCGAGACGCGGTCCGTCGACCCGTCGGACGGTCCGGCGGTGGTGGCCCTCGCGCGCGAGCTCGACGTCGACCTGGTCGTCGTGGGTCCGGAGGTGCCGCTGGTGGCCGGGGTCGCCGACGCGCTACGCGCCGCGGGGGTCGCCTGCTTCGGCCCGTCGGCCGAGGCGGCCCGGATCGAGGGCAGCAAGAGCTTCGCCAAGGACGTCATGCGCGACGCGGGGGTCGCGACCGCCGCGGCCGCCGTGTTCGTCGACGCCGCCGCGTGCGCCGCGCAGCTGGCCGC
>JAJAYV010000310.1 GCA_026786045.1 Frankiaceae bacterium
CCAGCTCGAGCTCGTCCACATCGACCGCCCCGCCGGCCTGCTGGCAGAACGCGATGAGCGGGTCGTGGGGCGTGACATCGAGCGCTAGCTCTGGCGGTGTCGCGACACGAGGTACGGCTGCAGCTGTGGGCTCGGGCCGGCCCCGACGTCGGCCGCGCAGACGCCAGCGGCCGCCAACACCGTCGCCCGCGTCGCCGTCCGTTGCCTGCTTAAGGTCGGCAGCGGCCACCACGGCTGACGCGCCGGCTCCCGGCGTTCCCCCGGCCGCAGGAGCAGCACCGGCCTGCAGCCCAGTCCGCAGCTGCGAGCTCGTCTCCGTCATCGCACCCCCCCACCGCCGACCCCCGCGCGACCGTTGTCGCGCTGGGCGACCATCGCAGGGGACCGTCCGGGAATCGTTACGGAGTTCCACGGCTACGGCAAGAGCCGGACGGCACTGCGTACGTTGGCCCTCGTGAGCCCGCTCCGCGTCGCGCTGCTCGGCGCACCGCGCGTCGAGTACGGCGGGCAGCCCGTCGGCTTCGACACCCGCAAGGCGACCGCCCTCCTGGCCTACCTCGCGGTCACCGGGCACCCGCACAGCCGCGACACCCTCGGCGCGCTGCTGTGGCCGGAGCAGGACGCGACGCAGGCGCGTGGTGCCCTGCGCCGGACGATGTCCGTGCTCAACGCCGCCACCGGCGGGCACACGCTCATCGCCGACCGCTCCAGCGTGGCGCTGCGCCCGCAGGCCCAGCCCTGGCTGGACGTCGACGAGTTCTCGGCGCTGGCCGGCTGCAGCACCCATGGGCACGACCGGGAGACGTCCTGCGCGCGGTGTGTCGCGGACCTGACGGCTGCTGCGGCCCTGTACCGAGGCGACTTCCTCGCCGGCTTCGCCGTCCGGGCCTGCCCCGACTTCGACGACTGGCAGGAGTTCCAGGCGCAAGGCCTGCGTCAGCAGCTGGCGCAGGTCCTGGAGCGACTGTCGGCCGCGCTCGTCGCTGCAGGGCCCGCGGAGGCTGCTGTCGAGCCGGCCCGCCGCTGGCTGGCACTCGACCCGCTGCACGAGCCGGCGCACGTCCTGCTGATGCGCTTGTACGCGCAGACCGGTCAGAGGTCGGCGGCGGTGCGGCAGTACCGCGAGTGCGTGGGGGTGCTGCACCGCGAGCTGCAGGTGCCGCCGCTGTCCTCGACGACGGACCTGGACGCCGCGATCCGCGCCGGCCGGCTGTCTCCCGTGGCACCAGGGCTTCTCGGGGCGCCTGCGCTCCCTGCACTCGCGGCCGATCGCGCACCTGCGGCGCCACTGGTAGGTCGGGCACGCGAGGTGGCGCTGCTGGTCGAGGCGGCCCGGACGACGACCACTCCGGGCCGGCTGGTGGTCCTGACCGGAGAGGCCGGTGTCGGCAAGACCCGTCTGATCAGCGAGCTGGCCAGCGGGGGTGTCGTGGCAGCGCGGTGCCACGAGGGTGAGGACGGGGTGGCCTTCGGTGTCATCACCGAGCTGCTGCGGGCGGTCCTGGCCAGGGAGCCTGCGGCCTTCGATCGCCTGCCCCCGGCGTGGCAGGCCGAGGTCGGTCGGCTGGTCCCGGAGGCGGCCGGTCGAGCGGTCCCGGAGCCGCCGCCGCTCGACTCGCCAGGTGCCCAGGGCCGGTTCTGCGCAGCTCTGGTGGCGGCCCTCGCCGCCGGCGCAGGCAGACGGCGCGCCGTCCTCGCTGTCGAGGACCTGCAGTGGTCGGACGCGAGCTCGCTAGGGGTGCTGGCCTACCTCGTCCGCCGGCTTCGCGACCTGCCGGTCGTGGTGGTCCTCACCTGGCGGACGGAACCAGCGGCCCCCGCGCGACTCCTGGTCACGGCGGTCGCCGCCGCTGCGCGGGACGGCGTCGCCAGCCGTCTGGAGCTCCAGCGACTGGACCGTGCCGCCGTCGCCGAGCTCGCCGAGGCTGCCCTGCCTGTCCCACCCACCCCGGAGGTGGTGTCACGACTGTGGCAGGAGACAGGCGGGCTGCCGCTGTTCGTCACCGAGTACCTCGACGCCTTCCGCACAAGCGGATCAGTCCCGGCGGACGGGCAGTGGCAGCTGCCGGGCGGGGTGCGGGACCTGCTCGAGGGTCGGCTCGGCCGGCTGAGCGAGATGACCCTGCAGGTGCTCGCGGCGGCCTCCGTGCTCGACCCCGACATCCGGCCGCGGCTGCTCCGTGCCACCAGCGGCAGAGGCGAGGAGGAGGTGGTCGCAGCCCTCGAGGAGTCGTTCAGCGGCGGCATCCTCGTCGAGGGCCACTCCCCCGCCGCGACCTACGCGTTCAGCCAGGAGGCGCTGCGCCGACTGGTCTACGACGGTACGTCCCTCGCCCGCCGGCGGCTGCTGCACAGCCGCGCCGGGGACGCGCTGGCCGACGAGCGCGGGCCGCAGGACGTCGCCGCCGCAGTGGCCAGCCACCTGCGCCTGGCCGGACGGGATGCCGACAGCGCCGAGTGGTCGTGGCGCGCCGCCCAACGCGCGCTCCAGCTGTACGCGCACACCGAGGCGCTCGAGCACCTGACCGCCGCCACCGCGCTCGGCTACCCGGGCCCTGTGGTGCAGCAGGCTCTCGGCGACGTCCTGACCGTGCTGGGGCACTACCGCGAAGCGCTGCTGGCCTACGACCGGGCCGTAGCCGCCTGCGCCCCCGGGAACGAGGCGACGTCGGCGGCACTCGAGCACCGCCTCGCCGGGGTGCACCACCGGCTGGGAGCGTGGGAGCTGGCCGACAGCCACCTGGCCACCGCCCTGGAGCTGCTGTCCGCGGTCGAGGAGCCCAGCCTGCGCGCCCGGGTGCTCGCTGACAGCGCCCTCGTCGGCTATCGCCGAGGGGATGCCGGCGACGCCGCGAGGATCGGGGCCATGGCCCTTGACGCGGCGACGGCGGCCCAGGACGACGCCGCGCTGGCGCAGGTTCACGACGTGCTGGGGGTGCTCGCCTTGGACAGGGCGGATCTCGTGGCCGGCGAGCGGCACCTGCGGCAGAGCCTGAGCCATGCCGGCCGGCTGGCGGACCTGGGCCCCCGCGTCGCCGCCACGAACAACCTCGCACTCCTGCGCGAGGCCGCGGGGCAGCCGGCCGAGGCTCTAGACCTGGCGCGCGAGGCCCTGAAACTGGGGCTTGCGCACGGCGACCGGCACCGCGCTGCGGCACTCCACACGAACCTCGCCGACCTGTTGCACGGTGCCGGGCAGGCGGCCGAGGCCCGCGAGCACCTCACCGCGGCCGCCAGGCTGTTCGCGGATGTGGATGACGCGTCACTGCGACGCCCGGAGATCTGGAAGCTCACCCGCTGGTGACCGGCCGCCGCGCTATGACCGGGCGCTGAGCGTACGGCGGGTCAGCCGTTCATCTGGGCGTCCGCGGCCTCCTGGTCGTACGCCAACAGGTAGGTGGCGGACACCAGGCCGTCGGGGGTGACCTCGTCGACGAGCGTCCATCTGGTCGTCGCGGTACGGCCCTGGATCGTCGACGTCGCGTCATAGACCGCGACCGCATGCTGGTCGGTGGCCATCATGTCCAGCACGTTCATGGTGTAGGTGAACTCGGTGAGCTCCATGAGCTTGCCGAACATCGCGGAGATCTCCTCCCAGCCGCGGTGGGTGCCGGCCAGCGGGTTCGAGCCGCCGTTGATCCAGGTGGCGTCCGGTGTCATGGACGCTCGAACGGCATCAAGGTCGCCGGCGGCGAACGCGGCGAAGGCCGCGCGCATCCTGCCGACGTTGGGGTGCTCACTGGCGGTCGTGCTGACGTCCGGGTGTGTTGTGGTCATGAGTGGGCCTCTCGTCCGTGGCCCGCGCCGAAGGCCGGGACCGGCGAAGACGCTCCTCCCGATCGCCGCGGGCCGCAAGGTCCGGACGGACGAGTTCGTCGGTCCCCCGCGACGTGCCGGTGGAGGTCGCCTGCCGAACGGCGACGCGTACGTGCTCATGAGCATCCTCCACAGCGGGGAACGTCGGGGCGCTCGTAGCCCGAGACGGTGCTCCAGTTCTGGACGAGCTTCAGGAAGGCCGCCTCGGCTCCCAACGTCTGCCCCGATCAGCGGCGGGCCGACCAAGTCACCGTGCTGCAGACCCGGGCCGCTGGCGGGGTTGACGCACGGCTTCGTCGCCACGACGTCGTCCCACAGCAGTCCCGACAACGGCCGCATCCTCATGACCCTCTCCCCCGCACCCTCGGCACCACGTCCCCACTGACCGTCCCCGCCCTCGGCCTTGGCTGCATGGGCATGTCAGTCCTACGGCGCACCCGACGAGGCCAGCCGGTCTTGACCACCCCCACCCGCTCCGACGAGCTCAGCGTCCGGCCGAGGAGCTTTTCGTACTCGGCGATTTTCGGGCCGGCCTCAGCGTCAGTGCTGGCGGCGCGTTTGCTCCACAATCCGGCTACCAGACCGCGCCATCGTACATTCGAAGAATGCACATGTCTGCAGCTCCCAGGCCTTGGCATGAAAGAGCTTGACTTGGTCGCGAAAGCACGGTCAATGGCGGTATCAAAACGGCTAGTCACGGGCAGGAGCAGTCAACACAAGGCAATGTGCAGCACAAAAACATTTTCGGCGGGCGACGGTCAGCGGCGACGGCGCGGCCCGGCGCCCAGGGCTGAGACCGCGGCTGCCAACGCCTGCGCCACCTGAGCATCGGCAGGGGGCTCACCCAGCTCGTCGCAGCACGGTGGCTTGGTTCGCTCCTCGGCGGGGACCGCTACCGCGACCGCGGCCAGGAGCAACTCGTAGACATCAAGCGCCGACCGGTCGTGCGGGCCGACAGCAAGGATGACGGCATGTTCGGGCGCCGGCCACGCGGTCAGCAGCCTGTCGCTGCCGTACAGGTGGCGACAGCACACATGATTCAGCGGAGCCCCCGCAAGTCGGTACCCGGCCTGCTTGCAGCCGTGCCCCATCAAAGCCTCGATGGCGCGGCGGGCGGCCTGGGCTCGTTGCCCACGCAGGCCAGCGAGCTGCCGCTCGGCCGTGCGCGTCAGGTCGACGTCGACGATCGCCTTCCGGAGGGCGGGAGGAGGTCGTCCAGGCTCGCCCGGTCGAGCCGGCGAACCCGGCCGGCGGCCACGTCGCCCACACCGTCGGTGACATCCGTGCCGACAAGGACCCCGCGATCGCGAAGCACCCGAAGGACGTCGGCCAGCAGGTGCCGGTCACCTCGATGGCGGCGCAGCTCGTCCACAACGGACTTGGCCGCGGCCAGCGACATCACGCCGACGCGAAGCGGGCTCGAGCCGACAACAGCCTGCAACGCACCCGCCGCGATCCACGCGCGCACCGTCGGGATCGATACGCCGAGCACCTGAGCCGCCTCGCCGACCTTGGCTCCGCGGTCCCTGTCGGCCACGTGCTGACGCACAGCATCCAAAGCCTGACGGCGCACGGCATCTTGCTCGTCGTCGGCGAGCCGCTGCAGCGCAAGGAGATCTTCAACGACACCGGGCAGGGACATACCGCAACGGTACACGCCAACTTTCGAATATCAAGGCATATCTGAAAGCTCTCTTATCAGTGCCCGCCGCGGGACGCGCCACTGTCTAGCCGGGACTACGCAGCGGAACGGAAGGCGCCGATACCGCGTCCCATGGCCGTGAAGAAGTCCACCCAAGCAGTTGCCACCTCCATCGACGCGACCGGTCACGACTGGGAAGGTGGACAAGTGGCGGCACACGACGACGACGGCATGACCGCGGGCTCAGGCTGGTTGGCTCCGTGGCTTGCTACCGCGCTCGGCTGGGGCTCCGTCCCGCTCCTCTTCTTGTCGCCCCTCTCCTTCGTCCTCTCCGGCTGCCTGGTTGCTGCTGCCGGGATGACGGCTCTGACCGTGTTCACCGACGAGCACGCCGACGTTCCCCGCAGATTGGTTGCGATGCTCGGACTGCTGGGCGGCGCAACAGCCGTTGCGCTCACGGTGCTGCCCTTCGTGCTCCAGGGCTGAGAGCGCGACTGCCGTGGCCCGCACATCGCAGAGGTGGCACCGTCTGCCCGCGGCGCCTGAGAGGAGTAGATGCCGATAGCCGCTGGGAAACCCCCTGGCGGCCCGAGCGCCGACAACCGGTGACCACGACCAGGCGGCGTTTCTTCACCCTCGGAAGGGGCGCTGGTCGCTACCCGTAGCCTGCGCTGGTGAAGATCGTTCTCGCCGGCGGGTCCGGTGCCTTGGGCAGGAGGCTGTGCGGCGAGTTCACCGCCCGAGGACACGAGGTGGTGGTCCTCAGTCGCGCGCCCCGCGCCTCGTCGTACCGCACGGTCCGTTGGGACGGCATGACGGTCGGTCCCTGGGCGGCGGAGCTCGTCGGCAGCGCCGTTGTCAACCTCGCCGGAGAGCTGGTGGATCGCCGGCCTACCCCGGGCAACCTCGCTCTGCTGACGAGCTCCCGGGTTGGCCCGACCCGTGCCCTCGCTGCGGCTGCGGCCTCGCTGGATGCGCCAGTACCCGTGTGGCTGCAGGCGAGCACGCTGGCCATCTACGGCGACGCGCACGAGACGGTGCTGACCGAGCAGTCCCCGCTCGCGCACGAGCCGCCGCAGATGACGGACGTGGCCAGGGCCTGGGAGGCCGCCGCGGAGGGCGTGCACGCCGACCGCGCGGTCGTCCTGCGGACGAGCGTCGTCCTGGACAAGGACACTCCCGCCCTGGACCGGCTCACCGGCCTCGTCCGCTGGGGACTGGGTGGCCGGATCGCCTCGGGCCGGCAGTGGATCAGCTGGGTGCACGTGGACGACTTCCTGAGCGTCGCCGTGCAGGCGTTGGAGGGGCAAGGGCCGGCTGGGGACCTCGAGGGCGTCCTGCACGTGACATCGCCGCATCCGGTGCGCAACGCCGACCTGATGCAGATCCTGCGGCGAGTCCTGCGCCGTCCTGCTGCTCCCCCGACTCCTGCCTGGGCGGTGCGAGCGGGGGCGGTCCTGTTGCGGACCGATCCTGCGCTGGCCCTCACCGGCCGCCGTGCCGTGCCCGCACGGCTGGAGGAGGCGGGCTTCACCTTCAAGCACCCGGAACTCGAAGAGGCCCTCGAGGACCTGCTGCGCCGACCCTGACGGGCGGGCATCCGATCCCTCGACACCAGCAGGGACCGCGTAGACGCCGTTCTCCATGGACGCCACAACCGCCTTGAGCAAGGTTCAGCTTCTGGTCGAGTGAGTCGACCTTGACATCCAGTCGTCCCCGGCCACCGGTGGGGTCTCGCACTTCACCAGGCTGGACGAGGCAGGTTGCCCTCCTCGTTTCCACGAGGTGGGCTAGATGCTTGCGGGCGCCGGCGCGCCACGCACGGGAGCAAGTGCCGTCCAACGCACGGGCACCTGACGCATGACCAGTGCGCTGTCGGACTGGATGCTGCCCGCCGGGAAGACGGTGAGGTCGTCGAAGTACGAGGACGTCGTGCTCTCGATCTGGCACGGGTCGAGGTGCCATCGCGAGGTCGCGAGCTGGAGGCCGTCGTGCTTAGTCGGCTCGCGGCTGGCGGAGTACCCAGCCGAACCGCCCTCGAAGAAGGCGGAAGCCTCCGCGAGATCAGCGAACAACGCGCTGCCTCGAAGCTCATCGGTCACCCGCACGTTCACCTCGACAGATGTACTGCCGTCGAGCGCGCGGTAGCCGACGTGCAGCCGATCGCGGTCTTCGACCACATCGAACGCCGCTCGGTGATGTACGCCGGGGAAAACACGCCCGCCGAGCACGACGTTCAAGCGTGACGCGCTGTCGCGGCGCGGGATGTACACGCCGGATCGGGTGCCTTCTGGCGTATCCCACTCGACAGCGACGCGATGCGCGGCGTTCTCGCTGCGCAGTCCGAAGGCGCCCGGCCAGCCCGCGGGCCGCGCGCTCCCCAGCCGAAGCAGACAGATGCCCACGACAGCCTGACCGTGGCGCAGGAGCGGGCGAAACGGGGTCGGCACGAGGCGCGCAACCACGTCCGGGTCCGCGCGGTAGTTCATCAGCAGGCGTCGCTCGACCACTGCATCCAACGCTGGTGCCCACATGGTGCCCCCTCACAGAATGGCTACCGCCCGACGGCAGCGAACCCGACCAGGCAGGACGATCCAAGACCAATCATAAGTGGCCGTAGGGGCTGCACCGCGGGAACCCCGTGCAGGGGTTCTGTCGCGGCCGCGCGACGCCCGCACGAGAACGCGTGCGAGCGGCGTGTCGGCGGCCCTTCATGATCGCCTGGGCCGTCTCTGGGCCGTGACAGCTCAGCCACGGGGGGTCAGCAAGGGTCGTCACCGGTCAACTAGGAAATGTAATCGTGCCAGGTCAGACAGCTTTTCGGCACCTGCGGTGCCCTGTGGATAAGTATGCGGGACGAGCCGACCTGTAAGCCGGGTTCTAGTTGTGCCTGCGCCCTGACCTGCAGGTTCAGCCGCTACATGCCGTCTGACCTGCAAGAACAGCGTTGGCAGGCGTTGGTCCGAGACGGCCTCCTGCGAGCGTCTTGCGGACTCGCTGCGGACTGGACGCGGACTGACCTCGCCCCGCTCC
>JAJAYV010000311.1 GCA_026786045.1 Frankiaceae bacterium
CCGGCCCACCCCCGCCTGGGCGGGTGCCGGGGGGGGCGCTGCTGGGCTCCACCGCCCGGGGGGGGGGCCGCGGGGGGGGGGCCCGGGGGCGGGCCCCGCCGCGCCGCGGGGGCGGCCCGGCTCGCTGCGGCACGCGGTGAGCGCCAGGCAGGCGGCGCCCAGCCGCAGGAGCGACCGGCGGTCGAGCTCGCCGTTCACCGGCGCAGGGGCCCGCGCAGAGGGGCGGCGGGCACGGCAATGAGGGCGGGCATCGCGGTCCAGACTAGGCGCGGCAGGTGCCGGGCCCGCCACTAGGGTGGCCGTCCGCGCGCACCTCGGAAGGCCCCCTCACCCCATGGCGAGCAGCACCAGCCTGTCGTTCCTCGGCCGCGACATGGCTGTCGACCTGGGCACCGCCAACACGCTCGTCTACGTCCGCGGCCGCGGGATCGTGCTCAACGAGCCGAGCGTGGTCGCCATCAACACCAAGACCGGCGGGATCGTCGCGGTCGGCGCCGAGGCCAAGCGCATGATCGGCCGGACGCCGGCGCACATCGTCGCGATCCGGCCGCTGCGCGACGGCGTCATCGCCGACTTCGACACCACCGAGCGGATGCTGCGCTACTTCATCCAGAAGGTGCACAAGCGCCGCTACTTCGCCAAGCCGCGGATCGTCGTCTGCGTCCCGAGCGGGATCACCGGCGTGGAGCAGCGCGCGGTCAAGGACGCCGGCTACCAGGCGGGCGCGCGCCGGGTGTTCATCATCGAGGAGCCGATGGCGGCGGCGATCGGCGCCGGCCTGCCGGTGCACGAGCCGACCGGTAACATGGTCGTCGACATCGGCGGTGGCACGACCGAGGTCGCCGTCATCAGCCTCGGCGGCATCGTCACGAGCATCTCGATCCGCACCGGCGGCGACGAGCTGGACTCCGCGATCATCGCCTTCGTCAAGAAGGAGTACTCCCTGATGCTGGGGGAGCGCACCGCCGAGGAGATCAAGATGGCGATCGGCTCGGCGTTCCCGACGCCGGACGAGCCGGTCGCGGAGATCCGCGGCCGCGACCTGGTCTCCGGGCTGCCGAAGACGATCGTCGTGACCGCCGACGAGATCCGCAGAGCCATCGAGGAGCCGGTCAACGCAATCATCGATGCGGTGAAGACGACGCTCGACCGCTGCCCGCCCGAGCTGTCCGGCGACGTCATGGACCGGGGCATCGTGCTGACCGGCGGCGGGGCGCTGCTGCACGGGCTCGACGAGCGGCTGCGCCACGAGACGGGCATGCCGATCCACGTCGCGAAGGACCCCCTCAGCTCGGTGGTGGTGGGGACCGGGAAGTGCGTCGAGGAGTTCGAGGCCCTCCAGCAGGTCCTCATCTCCGAGCCGCGCCGCCGGTAGCCGTGCGCGGCCCCCGGCTGCTGCTCGTCCTGCTGCTGCTGACCGCCTTCACCCTCACCGCGCTCGACGCCCGCGCAGGCGGGTCCGCCTTCGACGGCGCTCGCTCCGCGGCAGACGCCGTCCTGGGCCCGGCCCAGCGCGCCGTCGGTGGGGCCGCGCGCGGCGTGGGAGACGTCTTCTCCGGCGGCGACGCGGAGGAGCTACGCCGGCTCCGCGACGAGAATGCTGGCCTGCGAGCCGATCTCGTACGCGGTGAGGCGGACCAGCGCCGCGCCGCCGAGCTCGACGCGCTGCTCGCGCTCACCAGCGCCGGGACGTACACCGTCGTCCCGGCGCAGGTCACGGCCGTCGGCTCGGCCTTCGGCTTCGACCTGACCCTGACCCTCGACGCCGGCAGCCGCGACGGCGTACGAGAGGGGCAGACCGTCGTCAGCGGCGCGGGCCTGGTCGGCCGCACCACCCGCGTCGGCCCGTTCACCAGCAGCGTCCTGCTCCTCACCGATCCCGGCTCGACCGTCGGCGCACGGCTGACCCGCGAGGGGACCGTCGGGCTCGCGACCGGCGAGGGCGACGCCTTGGTCTACGAGCTTGTCGAGGGCGGCGCCGTGGAGGCCGGCGACGCGCTGCTGACGACGGGCTCGGCGACGTACGTCCCCGGCGTCCCGGTCGGCCGGGTCGTCTCGGTCGACCCGTCGCCGGGCCTGGTCACCACCGCGCGGGTCGAGCCGTTCGTCGACGTCAGCCGACTGGAGCTGGTCGGAGTCGTCGTCGAGCCGCCCCGCGGCACCCCACGGGTGCCGGTCCCGCCGTCGTGACCCGGCGCGTCCTGCTCGGCCTGGCTGCGGTGCTCACGGCGCTGCTGCTGCAGACGGCGGTGCTCGCCCGGCTGCCGCTCCCGGGCGGGGCGCCCGACCTGCTGCTCGTCGTCGTCGTGGCGTTCGCGCTGGTCGAGGGGCCGCTGTCCGGCACGCTCACCGGCTTCGCGAGCGGGTTGCTCCTGGACCTCGGCGCCGACCACGAGCTGGGCCGCGCAGCGCTCGTCTACGCGCTGGTCGGCTACGGCGCCGGGCTGCTCGCCGACGACCGCCCGCGCTCGCCGGCGCTGCCGCTGCTGGTGGTCGCGGCGGCGGCTGCCGGGGCCGTGTGCACCTACGCCGCGGAGGGGCTGCTGCTGGGCGATCCGCGCATCACCGCGGCCGCCTTCTGGCCCTCGCTGGCCGGCACCACGACCTACTCTGTGCTCCTCACCCCCCTGGTCGTCCCGGTCGTCGGCGCGCTCGTGCGCCGGCTCGAGGACGACCCCTTCCGGAGGTGACGGACGGAGGCTGCGGATGAGCGAGCGGTCGACGCTCCGGCTGTTCGTGCTCCGCGTGCTCGTCGTGGCGATCCTGGCCACGCTGTTCGGCCGGCTGTGGTTCCTTCAGGTCTACGCGGGCGACGGCTACGTCGAGCAGGCCAGCGCCAACCGCGTCCGCGAGGTCGTCGAGCCCGCCCCCCGCGGCGAGGTCTTCGACGCCCGCGGCGCCCCGCTCGTGCGCAACCGGACCGCGTTCGTGGTGTCGGTCAGCCGCTCCGAGCTGCTCCGCCAGGACGACGACGGGGCCGCCGTCCTCGACCGGCTCGGCACGGTGCTCGGCCGTCCGTCCGACGTGC
>JAJAYV010000312.1 GCA_026786045.1 Frankiaceae bacterium
CCCCGAGCCGGTGCGGGAGCCCGCGCACCCCCGTGGCGAGATCCTCGTCGAGGTCGGGCAGCACGTTGACCAGGTGCGCCCCGACGCCGAGAAGCGCGCCCGCCGCGGTCGCCCACCACGGCGCGACCGGCCCGTCGTCGAGGGCCAGCGTGACGATCGAGGGCACCGCGCCGAAGGAGAAGGCGTACGGCACCCAGGACCAGGGCGTGGCCTTCAGCCGGACGTTGTACGCCCAGGCTGCCGCGACGGCCGCGAGGTGCAGCAGCCCGGCACGCAGGCCCAGCGCGAGCGACAGCGGGACGCAGGCCGCCGCCGCGACCAGGGCCGCCGCACGCACCGTCCCGACCGCCAGCGCGCCGCGCGCCACCGGCTTGTCGGTGCGCCCGGTCCGGACGTCGCGGGCCGCGTCCACCCAGTCGTTGCTCCAGCCGACCGACAGCTGCCCGGTGAGGAAGGCGGCGCCGACGAGCAGCGACGCGGCCCCCAGCCCGGCGGACACCGCGAGGGCGATCGACAGCGCGGTCACGGCCGCGGTCGGCTCGGGGTGGCAGGCCCGGACCAGGGCGCCGGAGGAGGTCACGCGCGCAGTCTCCCGGGTGCCGGGCCAGACTGTGCCGGTGACCGCCGTGCGCCCGCTCAACGACCCCGGTCAGTACGACGACCTCGTCGACAGCTGGTGGGACCCCCGCGGCCGCTTCGCGATGCTGCACTGGATCGCCGAGGCACGCGCGCGCCTCGTCCCGGACGCCGTGCGCGAGGGCAGCCTGCTGCTCGACCTGGCCTGCGGCGGCGGGCTGCTCGCGCCGTCCGTCGCCGGCAAGGGGCACCTGCACGTCGGCCTGGACCTGTCGCCCACCGCGCTGCCGGTCGCCCGCGCGCACGGCGTCGTGCCGGTGCGCGGCGACGTCCTGCGGCTGCCTTTCGCCGACGCCGTGGCCGACGTCGTGGTCGCCGGCGAGGTGCTCGAGCACGTCGCCGAGCCGCTCGAGCTGCTGTCCGAGGCCTGCCGCGTCCTGCGCCCGGGCGGCACCCTGGTGATCGACACCATCGCGGACACCTGGTGGGGCCGCTTCTCCTCTGTCACGGTCGCCGAGCGGCTGCCGGCCGGC
Organism: Frankiaceae bacterium; assembly: GCA_026786045.1. Classification (GTDB taxonomy): domain Bacteria; phylum Actinomycetota; class Actinomycetes; order Mycobacteriales; family SCTD01; genus SCTD01. The sequence continues at coordinate 1,110 of JAJAYV010000312.1, forward strand.
CCGCCCAAGCGGCTGCACGACCCGGCGCTGTTCGTCGACCGCTGCGCGCTCGTGGCCGTGGCGGAGCGGTGCGGCGTACGCCTGACGCTGTCCGGACTGCGCCCGAGCGCAGTCGACTACCTCGCCTGGCTCGTGGGCAGGAGGGTCGGGGTCCGCATGTTGCCGACCAGCTCCACGGCCGGCCTGTTCCAGGCCGTCGGCCGCAAGGACCCTGACCCGAGCCTCGACCGAGGGAGACCCGCCTGATGGACGCAACCCTCACCGGAGCCGCGCATGCGCTGCCCGCGCCCATGGACCAGCAGCAGCTGTGGGACGGCTTCTTCAAGGACCACTACGCCGATGCGCGGCTGGCCCGCAAGGTGTGGGAGCACTCCGCCATCACCACCCGGCGCGGCGTCGTCGACCCGACCAGCGAGGACATCTCCTCGTGGGGCACCGCCGCCCGGATGCAGCGCTTCCTCGCCGAGGCGATGCCGCTCGGCAAGGAGGCGGTCGGCGGCGCGCTCGGCGACGCCGGGCTCGACCCGGCCGACGTCGGGCTGTTCACGGTCGTGTCCTGCACGGGCTACGTCACGCCCGGGCTCGACATCCTGCTGGCCCGCGACCTGGGCATGACCGACTCGGTCCAGCGCCTGCACATCGGCCACATGGGCTGCTACGCAGCACTTCCCGGGCTCGGAGCGACCGCCGACTTCGTCGCGGCTCGGCAGCGGCCGGCGGTGATGCTGTGCATCGAGCTGACCAGCCTGCACGTCCAGCCGACGACCGAGACCGCGCGCAGCGGCTCCCCGACGTCGGAGGACCTGCAGCAGATGGTGGCCCACGCGCTGTTCAGCGACGCGGCGGCGGCGGTCGTGCTCGAGCCGGGTGGCGCGCGGGGCATGGAGGTCGTCGACGTCGTCGCCCGCACCGACCACGCCACCTCGGACCACATGACCTGGGACGTCACGGACCTGGGCTTCAAGATGGGCCTGTCACCGTCGGTGCCGGACGTCCTTGCCCGGCACGCCAAGCCGGTCGTCGAGGAGCTGCTCGGCCGGCACGGCCTGGCGGTCGGCGACGTCGACGGCTGGGCCGTCCACCCCGGCGGCCGCAAGATCGTCGAGGTGGTCGGCGAGGTGCTGGAGCTGCCCGAGGAGCTGCTCGCCCCGTCGTACGACGTGCTGCGCGACGTGGGCAACTGCTCGAGCGCGACGGTGCTCCTGGTGCTCGAGCGGCTGGCCGAGACGGTGGACGTCCCGACCGGCGGCACGGTCGTCGCGATGGCCTTCGGACCGGGCCTGACGCTCTACGCCGCACTGCTCCGCCGCCGCGGCTGAGTCGGCTGCAGCACCCCGCAGGCCTATCTGTCAAGGGGTCGCACCGCCTCTGACCTGCGACGACGCTGCGGCTGCCGCCGCCGCCCGGTGTTATCCTCTTCGCGGCGAGAGGGGCTACATACACATGACGTTCGCAGTCGGCGAGACCGTCGTCTACCCGCACCACGGGGCCGCGCTCATCGAGGCCATCGAGACCCGCACCATCAAGGGCGAGGACAAGGTCTACCTGGTCCTCAAGGTCGCCCAGGGCGACCTGACCGTCCGCGTTCCCGCGGACAACGCCGAGATCGTCGGCGTCAGAGACGTGGTCGGACAGGCCGGTCTCGACAAGGTCTTCGAGGTGCTCCGCGCGCCCGCGGTCGAGGAGCCGACCAACTGGTCGCGCCGCTACAAGGCCAACCTCGAGAAGCTCGCCTCCGGCGACATCAACAAGGTCGGGGAGGTCGTCCGCGACCTCTGGCGCCGCGACAAGGAGCGGGGACTGTCGGCAGGCGAGAAGCGCATGCTCTCCAAGGCCCGCCAGATCCTCGTCAGCGAGCTCGCGCTCGCCGAGGGCACCAACGAGGACAAGGCCGAGGCCATCCTCGACGAGGTCCTCGCCTCCTAGCGAGGGCGACGACCCCATGAGCACGAGCACGGGCCCGGATGAGGGCCTCCCCCAGGGAGGCCCGGTTCCGGGCCCGTCGCACGTCCCGGCCTCCCAGCGCACCCGCACCCCCCGCACGCCGTACGCCGTGCTCGAGGCGCTGCGGCTGCTCGTCGTGGTGTTCTTCGCCGGCGCGGGCTACCAGATCGGCTCGTCCGTCGACGCCGACCGGCCGGTGCTCGGCGCGCTCAACGGCACCGCCGTCGGGCTGGTCCTGGGCTCCGGCTTCGGCTACGTGCTGGGCGGCGTGCTCGGCCGGCGCACAGCGGCCACCGCCGAGACCGCCCGCACCCGGCTGCGCGACGTCTCGGCCGAGCAGCTCGTCGCCGGGTCCCTCGGCGTCGTCGGCGGCGTGCTCGTCGGCGCGGGCGTGGCCTGGCCGGTGTTCTTCCTGCCGCAGGCCTACCTGGCGTTCCCGCTGTTCGGCCTCGTCGTGCTGGTGCTGGCCTACTTCGGCTCGCAGGTCGCGATGAGCAAGCGCGAGGG
>JAJAYV010000313.1 GCA_026786045.1 Frankiaceae bacterium
CTGCGCGGCCGGGTCGGCCCGGGCGAGCTGCTCGGTGTCGCGGGCGAGCCGTCGGCGCGGGCCGTGCTGGCCGTGCCGCTGAAGAGCTCCACGACGGTCATCGGCGTCCTCACCGTCTACGACCGCCAGGACGGCGAGCTGTTCGACGAGGCCGACCTGGCCACGCTGCGCACCTTCACCTCGCAGGCCACCGTGGCGGTCGACAACGTCCTCCTGCACGAGGAGGCCCGACGGATGTCGATCACCGACGGGCTGACGGGGCTGTGGAACTACCGCTACTTCGCGATGACCATCGGCAAGGAGATCGAGCGCGCGGCCCGCTTCGGCCGGCCGCTGGCGCTGCTCATCCTCGACCTCGACCGCTTCAAGCTCGTCAACGACGTGTACGGCCACCAGCGCGGCGACGCCGTGCTCGTCGAGCTGGCCGGCCGGGTGCGCGGCATGGTCCGCGACGTCGACACCGTCGCCCGCTACGGCGGTGAGGAGTTCGTCTTCATCCTCCCGGAGACCGACGAGGACGGCGCCGCCCAGGCCGCCGAGCGGATCCGCGCGGCCGTGTCGCGCCGGCCGTTCGCCGAGGCGGGCGAGCACTCGCTGGAGATCACGGTCAGCATCGGCGCCGCCGTCTTCCCGCTGCACGGCGGCAGCTCCACCGCGCTGCTGCGCCGCGCCGACGAGGCGCTGTTCACCGCCAAGCGGGCCGGCCGGGACACCTGGCGGGTGGCCGACGTGACCGTCCCGGGCGAAGCAGGCCCGGCATAGGGTCGCTCGCATGACGACGCCCCCTGACCGCGCCCGCGTCACCAAGGCGGTGATCCCCGCCGCCGGGCTGGGGACGCGCTTCCTGCCCGCGACCAAGGCCTCCCCCAAGGAGATGCTGCCGGTCGTCGACAAGCCCGCCATCCAGTACGTCGTGGAGGAGGCGGTCCGCGCCGGCCTGTCCGACGTGCTCATGGTCACCGGCCGAAACAAGCGGCCGCTCGAGGACCACTTCGACCGCAACGTCGAGCTCGAGACGGCGCTGGAGGCCAAGGGCGACACGGCCCGGCTCGCGGCCGTCCAGCACGCCACCGACCTCGCGACCGTCCACTACGTCCGGCAGGGCGACGCGCTGGGCCTGGGCCACGCCGTGCTCGCCGCCGCCCAGCACGTCGGCGACGAGCCCTTCGCGGTGCTGCTCGGCGACGACCTCATCGACGACCGCGACCACCTGCTCGAGCAGATGCTCGACGTGCAGGCCCGCGAGGGCGGCAGCGTCATCGCCCTCATGGAGGTGCCGCCCGAGTCGGTCAGCCTCTACGGCTGCGCCGCGGTCGAGGGCTCCGGCGACGTCGTGCGGATCACCGGCCTGGTGGAGAAGCCCCCGGTCGACCAGGCCCCCAGCAACCTGGCGATCATCGGCCGGTACGTCCTGTCGCCCGCCGTCTTCGACGTCCTGCGGACCATCCCGCGCGGGCGGGGCGGGGAGTACCAGCTCACCGACGCCCTGCAGGAGCTCATCGCGACCGAGCCGGTGCACGGCGTCGTCTTCCGCGGCCGCCGCTACGACACCGGCGACCGGCTCGACTACCTCAAGGCCGTGGTGCAGCTCGCGGCCGACCGCGAGGACCTCGGCCCGCCGCTGACCGCCTGGCTGCGTGAGTGGCTCGGCACCCGCCCGTGATCACCGTCGCGGAGCACCTGGCCCGCATCCTCGAGGTCGTCCAGCCGCTGGAGCCCCTCCAGCTCAGCCTGCAGGACGCGCACAGCTGCATCCTCACCGAGGACGTCGTCGCGCCCGAGCCGCTGCCGTCCTTCGACAACAGCTCGATGGACGGCTACGCCGTGCGCGCCGCCGACGTGGCGGGCGCCGGCCCGGGCTCGCCGGTCGTCCTGCCCGTCACCGGCGACGTGGCGGCCGGCCCGGCCTCGCCACTGCGCGTCCAGCCCGGCGTCTGCGTGCGGATCATGACCGGCGCGATGATGCCGGCCGGTGCCGACGCCGTCGTCCCGCTGGAGTGGACCGACGGCGGCGTCGCGCAGGTGACCATCACCCGCGCCCCGGACGTCGGGGCCCACGTGCGCCGGGTCGGCGAGGACGTCGCCGCCGGCGAGGTCGTGCTCGAGAGCGGCAGCCACCTCGGCGCCGTTCAGATCGGACTGGCCGCCGCGGTCGGCCGCTCCCGGGTGCTGGTCCGCCCCCGGCCCCGCGTGGTCGTCGTGTCGACCGGCAGCGAGCTCACCGACACCGGGGTCCCGCTCACCCCCGGCAAGATCTACGACAGCAACAGCATCGCGCTCACCGCCGCGGCCCAGGAGGCCGGCGCGATCGCCTACCGCGTCGGCATCGTCCCGGACGACCCGCGTCAGCTCGCCGCCACGCTCGAGGACCAGCTCGTGCGGGCCGACCTGCTGGTGACCAGCGGCGGCGTCAGCGTCGGGGCGTACGACGTCGTCAAGGAGGTGCTGTCCCGGCTCGGGACGGTGCAGTTCGACAAGGTGGCGATGCAGCCCGGGATGCCCCAGGGCTTCGGCACCATCGGCCCTGACTCCACGCCGGTCTTCGGCCTCCCGGGCAACCCGGTCAGCGCGCTGGTGTCCTTCGAGGCGTTCGTGCGCCCCGCCCTGCGGACCATGCTCGGCGCGACCCCGGTGGAGCGCCCGCGGGTGCGCGCCATCACCACGCAGGCGCTGACCTCCCCGCCCGGCAAGCGCTCCTTCCTGCGGGTCCACCTCGAGGTGAAGAAGGGCGCGTACGTCGTCACGCCGGTGAGCGGGCCGGGCTCGCACCTGCTGGCCGGACTGTCCCGGGCCAACGCGCTGGCACTGGTGCCCGAGGGCGTCGAGAAGGTCGCGGTGGGGGAGCCGGTCGAGGTGCTCGTGCTCGAGCGCCGCGGCCTATGACGGGCTTCACGCACCTCGACGAGGCGGGCGCCGCCCGGATGGTCGACGTCGGCGCCAAGGAGGTCACCGCCCGCAGCGCCACCGCGACCGGTCGGGTGGACCTGTCGGGGGAGTGCGTCGCCCTGCTGCGCGGCCAGGGCGTACCCAAGGGCGACGCGCTCGCCGTCGCCCGCGTCGCCGGGATCATGGGTGCCAAGCGCACCCCCGACCTCGTGCCGCTGTGCCACCCGATCGGGCTGTCCGGCGTGACGGTCGACCTCGTCGTCGACGACGACGGCGTGGCGGTCTCCGCGACCGCGCGCACCAGCGACCGGACCGGCGTCGAGATGGAGGCGCTGACCGCCGTCACCGTCGCCTGCCTCACCGTCGTCGACATGACCAAGGCGGTCGACCCGCGCGCCGTCATCGGCCGCATCCAGGTCGAGAGCAAGACCGGCGGCAAGAAGGGCGACTGGACCCGGTGAGCTGGCGCGCACTGGTCATCACCGTCTCCGACCGCTCCTCGCGCGGGGAACGGCCCGACACGTCGGGCCCGCTGCTCGCCTCGCTGCTGCGCGAGATCGGCGTGGAGGTTGGCGATCCCGTGGTAGTGGCCGACGAGATCCCGGCGATCCAGACGCTCCTGCGCGAGGGCGCCCGGGCGTACGACCTGGTGGTGACGACCGGCGGGACCGGCCTGACGCCGCGCGACGTGACGCCCGAGGCGACCCGCCCGCTGCTCGACAGCGAGGTGCCGGGGATCGCCGAGGCGCTGCGGCACAGGAACGCCGAGACCGTCCCGACCGCGGTGCTGTCGCGCGGGTTGGCCGGGACGATCGGCCGGGTGCTGGTGGTCAACCTGCCGGGCTCGACCGGTGGGGTCCGCGACGGCGTCGCCGTGCTGGCGCCGGTGCTCGACCACGCGCTGTCCCAGCTGCGCGGCGGCGGGGACCACGGCGGCGCATGACGGCTCCCGGCTGATGGCGGCCCCCGGCTGGCCGGCGCAGCTGGCCCACGGCGCGGTGGAGGTGCGGCCGCTGCGTGCCCGTGACGCCGGTGCCTGGGCCGAGGTCCGCACCCGC
>JAJAYV010000314.1 GCA_026786045.1 Frankiaceae bacterium
AGCTGGTGCTGGCGCTGCGCTCGCGCGGCGTCGGCGACCCCGTGTCGATCAGCTACCTGCGCGACGGCCGGCAGGCCGACACCCTGGTCACGCTCGCCGACCGGCGGGCCTGAGCCCCCTGGCCGAGCCGCTCAGCCCAGGTCGTCGCGGTCGCTGACCCGGTCCCGCCGCCGCACCGGCTGCGGATCGCTGACCGCCGGGGGCGGCAGGTCCAGCACCGGAGGGCCCGCCAGCTCAGGTCCGGTGAGCAGCGCACCCACGAGCCGGGCGGGGGCAGGGCAAAGGTCGTCCATGCAGCCTTTTCCCCCCCGCCACGGCTCGACCACGTGACCACGGCACGACAGGTCCGCGACGACCGCTACTCCAGCGGTTGGACCGGGAGCTCGTCCTTCCTGCGGGCCAGGGTGATCCCGCCGCTCGCGAGGCTGACCAGCAGTAGCGCCGTCACCTCCAACGCGCCGAGCTCCTCGCCCAGGACGGCCAGCCCGGCGATCGCCGCGGCGGCCGGCTCGAGGCTCATGAGGATCCCGAACACCTGGGTGGGGATCCGCCGCAGTGCGGCCAGCTCCAGGCCGTAGGAGATGACGCTGGACAGCAGCGCAACGCCCAGCGCAGCCACCAGCAGCGACGGCCGGTCGAGCACCGCCGACGCGCCGTCGAGGCCGAAGGGCAGGACGAGCAGGGCGGCGAAGGCCAGCGCGATGGCGAGGCCGTCGGTGCCGGGAAGCACCTGGCCCACCCGGGCGCTCGTGACGATGTACGCCGCCCAGAACAGCCCGGCAACGAAGGCCAGCAGCAGGCCGGAGACGGGCAGGTCGCCCGAGGTGTCCAGCCCGAGCAGGGCGACCCCGCCGGCGGCGAGCCCGGCCCACAGCAGGTCGACCACCCGGCGTGTCTGCACCAGCGCGAGCAGCAGCGGACCGAGGAACTCCACCGTCACCGCCACCCCGAGCGGCACCGTCTGCAGCGACAGGTAGAAGGTCAGGTTCATGCCGGCCATCGCGCCGCCGAGCAGCAGCGACGCCGTCCACGACGCACGCGACCACGACCGCACCTTCGGTCGCAGCACGAGGAGCAGCAGAACGGCGGCGAGGCCGAGTCGCAGCAGCGTGGTGCCGGTCGCGCCCAGGTCGTCGAACAGCTGCTTGGCCAGCGAGCTGCCGACCTGCACCGAGACGATCGCGGTGAGGACGAGCAGCGGCGCCGGCACGCGGTCGGTTGCTCCAGGCACGGGGCGCGACGCTAGCCGCGACGGCGTTGGACAGCCGCCACGTGCGGGGTAGAGGGTGTTGCACCCGCGTCACCAGCCCCTCGGAGGAACCTCGTGCACCAGCTGAGCGGACTGGACGCCGCCTTCCTCGCGATGGAGACGTCCTCGGTCTACGGTCACGTCGGCAGCATCTGCGTCATCGACCCGAGCACCGCGCCCGAGCCGCTGACGCTCGAGCGGCTGCAGCGGGTCATCTCCTCCCGGCTGCACCTGGTCCCGCCGTTCCGCCGGCGGTTGGCCGAGGTGCCGTTCGGCTTCGACCAGCCGTACTGGATCGAGGACCCGGACTTCGACATCGAGTTCCACGTGCGCGAGCTGGCCCTGCCGGCGCCCGGCGACGACAAGCAGCTCGCCGAGCAGGCCGCGCGGCTGCACGCCCGCCCGCTGGACCGGCGCCGGCCGCTGTGGGAGCTCTACCTGATCTCGGGTCTGTCCGGCGGCCGCATGGCGATCTACACCAAGGTCCATCACGCCGCGATCGACGGGGTGTCGGGCAACGACATCCTCGCCGCCGTCCTCGACGTCACGCCCGAGGGCCCCGATCTCGGCGAGGTCCCGCCGTGGGAGTGCGACTCGGTCCCCGGCTCGATCCCGCTGCTGGCCCGCAGCGTGCTGTCGCTGGCCTACCAGCCGGTGCGCGCCGCGCGCGTCGGGGCGGCCGTGGCCCGTTCGCTGCCCGGCCTGGCGCTCAGCCCGGCCCGGCCGAAGCTGCCGGTCGTGGACCGCTTCCTGCCCCGCCGCGGGGCGAGCGCGGTGCTCCAGCAGACCGGGCTGCGCGCGCCGCGCACCCCGTTCAACCGCCCGGTGGGGCCGCACCGCCGGTGGGCGTTCTGCACCGTCCCGCTGGCCGACGTCAAGGCCGCGAAGAACGCCGGCGGCGGCACCGTCAACGACGTCGTCATGGCGCTGTGCGCGGGCGCGCTGCGCCGCTGGCTGGTCGACCACGGCGCGCTGCCCGAGGGCCCGCTCATCGCCGCGGTGCCGGTCTCAGTCCGCACCGAGCAGCAGAAGGGCACCGGCGGCAACCGCGTCTCGACGATGACCGCGCCGCTGCCGACCCACCTGGCCGAGCCGGCCGATCGGCTCGCCCACTGCCACGAGGCGATGCGCGCGGCCAAGGAGCAGCACGGCGCCCTGCCGGCCACCCTGCTGTCCGACGTCACGCAGTTCGCCATGCCGGCGCTGGCCGGTCAGGCGGCCCGGATGGCCGCCCGGCTGCGGCTGGTGGAGTGGCTGAGCCCGTTCAACCTCATCATCTCCAACGTCCCCGGCCCGCCGATCCCGCTCTACTACGCGGGCGCCCGGCTGCTGGCCTACTACCCGTTGTCGGCCATCGCCGACGGGCAGGGCCTCAACATCACCGTCATGTCGTACGAGGACGGGATGCACTTCGGCCTCATCGCCGACCGCGACCTGGTCCCCGACCTCGACCGGCTGGCGGGCTACCTGGTCGACGAGCTCGACGAGCTGAAGAAGGACGTCGGCGCGACCTGACCGCCCGCTCCTCAGCGGGCGAGAGAGGACATCACGCCGTCGGCCTCGGGCCGGCGCGTGCTGGGCTGAGCGCCGGGCGACGCCCTCGTACACGTAGCCGAAGGGCTTGGGATCCATCGGGACGTAGCCCGCGTCGAGCCGCTCGAGCGTGAAGCCGGCCGCGGCGACCAGCTCGTCGATCGGCCGGCTGAGCCGGCAGCCGCCCGCGAGCGGCGAGTAGACCGGCTCGATCCGCTTCTGCCAGCGGCGCACGGACGCGTCCGGCGACCTGCCGTGCTCCACGAAGTGCAGCGCCCCACCCGGCTTCAGCACCCGGCGCAGCTCGGCGAGCGCTGCGGCGAGGTCCGGGATCGTGCACATCGTGAAGGTCGACAGCGCGGCGTCGAAGGAGCCGTCCGCGAACGGCAGCTCCTGGCCGTCCAACCCGGCCCGCGAGACGGGCACCGTCGCGGCGGCTAGCCGGTCCCGGCCCAGCCCCCAGCCGACGTCGGACGGCTCCACCGCCTCGACGCGGGTGACCGCCGGCGGGTAGTGCGGGACGTTCAGGCCCGACCCGAAGCCGATCTCGACGACGTGGTCGGTCCAGAGCCCCATGGCGCGCACGGTAGACCCGGGTCGTCCCCTTCGCGGCGCCGGTGGATCGTGCAGCAAGACGGACGTACGGTTTGCTGGTATGGTCGCCGGCATGCCCAAGGTGACCGACGACCAGCTCGCCGCCCGCCGCGGCGCGATCCTGGCCGGCGCCCGGCGGGCTTTCGCGCGGCACGGCTACCAGGGCGCCACGGTCCGGGTGCTCGAGGCCGAGACGAGGCTGAGCCGGGGCGCGATCTTCCACCACTTCCGCGACAAGGAGGCGCTGTTCCTCGCCCTCGCGGAGGACGACGCCGCCCGCACCGCCGAGGTCGTGGAGCGGGCCGGCCTGGTGCAGGTCATGCGCGACCTCAAGGACAAGGACGCCGGCTGGCTGGGCGTGCAGCTCGAGGTCCGCCGGCGGCTGCGGACCGACCCGGCCTTCGCCGCCTCCTGGGCCGAGCGGCAGGACGCCATCACCCGCGCGACGACCGAGCGGCTCGAGCGCCAGCGCACCGCCGGAGCCGTCCGCACCGACGTCCCCCTGCCCGTGCTCGTCGACTTCCTGCGGCTGGCCTTCGACGGGCTCGTCAGCGGGCTGGCAGCGGGCATGCCCACCGAGCACCTGACCGGCGTCCTCGACCTGGTCGAGGACGCCGTCAGGCGGCCTCGCGATCAGCAGGGTGAGGACGCCGTCCGCACACCACAACGAGACCCGTCCGGCACCCACCACTAGCGTCACGGCAACGCACGACGCGACGAGCACGAGGAGCGAACATGGCCAGTCAGGACAGCTTCGGCGCACGCAGCCAGCTGGAGGTGGGCGGGCAGTCCTACGAGGTGTTCCGCCTCGACCAGGTCGAGGGGGCAGCCGACCTGCCCTACAGCCTCAAGGTGCTGCTCGAGAACCTGGTGCGCACCGAGGACGGCACGAACACCACCGCCGACTCGATCCGCGCGATCGCCGACTGGGACCCCGCGGCCGAGCCCGACACCGAGATCCAGTTCACGCCGGCCCGCGTGCTCATGCAGGACTTCACCGGCGTGCCGTGCATCGTCGACCTGGCCACCATGCGCGAGGCGATGGCCGACCTCGGCGGCGACCCGAAGCGGATAAACCCGCTGGCGCCGGCCGAGCTGGTCATCGACCACTCCGTCATCGCCGACTTCTTCGGCAGCAAGGAGGCCCTCGGCCTCAACAGCGCCCTGGAGTACGAGCGCAACCGCGAGCGCTACGAGTTCCTGAAGTGGGGCCAGACGGCGTTCGAGGACTTCAAGGTCGTCCCGCCGGAGACCGGCATCGTGCACCAGGTCAACCTCGAGCGGCTGGCCACCGTCGTGTTCACCCGGAACGGGCAGGCTTACCCGGACACCCTCGTCGGGACCGACTCGCACACCACAATGATCAACGGCCTGGGCGTGCTCGGCTGGGGCGTCGGCGGCATCGAGGCCGAGGCCGCGATGCTCGGCCAGCCGGTCTCGATGCTCATCCCGAAGGTCGTCGGCTTCAAGCTGACCGGCGAGCTGCCGGCCGGCGCGACCGCGACCGACCTCGTGCTCACCGTCACCGAGCTGCTGCGCAAGCATGGCGTCGTCGGCAAGTTCGTCGAGTTCTACGGCCCCGGCGTCTCGAACGTCCCGCTGGCCGACCGGGCCACGATCGGCAACATGAGCCCGGAGTACGGCTCGACCTGCGCGATCTTCCCCGTCGACGACGAGACGCTGGCCTACCTGCGGCTGACCGGCCGCTCCGAGGAGCAGGTCGGCCTCGTCGAGGCCTACGCCAAGGCGCAGGGCCTGTGGCACGACCCGTCCGCCGAGCCGCGCTACAGCGAGCGGGTCGAGCTGGACCTGTCCACGATCGTGCCGTCGCTGGCGGGGCCCAAGCGCCCGCAGGACCGGGTGCCGCTCACCGATGCCAAGGCGATGTTCCGCACCGCGCTGGCCAACTACGCGACGACCGCGGTGCAGGCGCCCCAGCCCCGACCCGGCGTCCCCGCGCAGGACAACCCGCCGGACGCCCGCACCGGCATCGACGAGACGAGCGCGGAGTCCTTCCCCGCCTCCGACCCGGCCGCCCCCGGCACCCACGACGACTCCCCCGCCCCCGCCGAGCACAACGGCAAGGGCGACGCCGTGCACGACCGGCCGTCCAACCCGGTGCCCGCCACCCTCGCGAACGGCGAGCAGGTGACCATCGACCACGGGCACGTCGCCATCGCCGCGATCACGTCCTGCACCAACACCAGCAACCCCTACGTCATGGTCGGCGCCGGGCTGCTCGCCAAGAACGCCGTGGAGAAGGGCCTGTCGGCCAAGCCGTGGGTCAAGACGACCCTCGCGCCCGGCTCGAAGGTCGTCACCGACTACTACGAGCGCGCCGGCCTGACGCCCTACCTCGACAAGCTGGGCTTCCAGACCGTCGGCTACGGCTGCACGACCTGCATCGGCAACAGCGGCCCGCTGCCCGAGGAGGTCAGCGGCGCTGTCAACGAGGGCGACCTGGCCGTCGTCTCGGTGCTGTCGGGCAACCGCAACTTCGAGGGCCGCATCAACCCCGAGGTCAAGATGAACTACCTCGCCTCCCCGCCGCTGGTCGTGGCCTACGCGCTCGCCGGCTCGATGGACGTCGACATCACCACCGAGCCGCTCGGGCAGGACCAGGACGGCAACGATGTCTTCCTCACCGACATCTGGCCGTCGCCGCAGGACGTCGCCCGCGTCGTCGGCGAGGCCATCACCAGCGAGATGTACGCCGCGTCCTACGCCGACGTCTTCGCCGGCACCGAGCGCTGGAAGGCGATCGAGGTGCCGGGCGGCGACAGCTTCACCTGGGACCCCGAGTCGACCTACGTGCGCAGGCCCCCGTACTTCGACGGCATGACCCGCGAGCCGGAGCCGCTCACCGACATCACCGGTGCGAAGGTGCTCGCGGTGCTCGGCGACTCGGTGACGACCGACCACATCTCCCCCGCCGGCAACATCCGCAAGGACAGCCCGGCCGGGCAGTACCTCACCGAGCACGGCGTCGGGCCCAAGGACTTCAACAGCTACGGCTCCCGCCGCGGCAACCACGAGGTCATGATCCGCGGGACGTTCGCCAACATCCGGCTGCGCAACCAGCTCGCACCCGGCACCGAGGGCGGCTTCACTGTCAAGGACGGCGAGCAGACGACGATCTACCAGGCGTCGCAGGCCTACCAGTCCGAGGGCACCCCGCTGGTGATCCTGGCCGGCAAGGAGTACGGCTCGGGCTCCTCGCGCGACTGGGCGGCGAAGGGCACCGCCCTGCTGGGCGTACGGGCCGTGATCGCCGAGTCCTACGAGCGCATCCACCGCTCCAACCTCATCGGGATGGGCGTGCTGCCACTGCAGTTCAGCGAGGGCGAGAGCGCCGCGTCGCTCGGCCTCACCGGCCAGGAGGCGTTCACCATCGAGGGCATCGCCGGTGCCAGCTCGATCCCGCGCCAGCTGACGGTCAAGGCCGACGACACGACCTTCACCGCGACCGTGCGCATCGACACCCCCGGCGAGCAGGCGTACTACCAGCACGGCGGGATCATGCAGTTCGTGCTGCGCTCGCTGCTCTAGCTCCCGGTCCGCCGACGGGCCCGGTCCCCCTGCGGGACCGGGCCTGTCGCGCTCTCAGCGGGTGCGCGGCGGCCGGAGCGCACCGTCCAACCGCCGTTCCCGCGCGGCACCGGGCACGCCGAGCCGAACAGCAGCGATACTGGTCATTGCGTTTCGCGCACCACGTGCCACCGGCCGCCCCGAAGGACGAAGGACGCTTCTGTGACCCCGCCCCGCACCGCCCGCGCTGCTGCCGTGGACGAGACCGCGCCGGTCGAGCCCACGGGCCAGGCCGCCGCCCGCCCCGCTGCCAAGAAGGCCGGGAAGAAGGCGCCGGCCAAGAAGGCCGACGCTGCGGCGGGCGCGACGGAGGACGAGCCCGCGCTCGAGGACCTCGCCGCCGAGGTCGAGCCCGCCGCCGACGAGCTGGCCCCCGACCCGGTCGAGGGCGTCATGGACCCGGCCGTCGTGGCCGCCGCCGACCCGGCGCTCGCCGCGGCTGCCGGAGCGGTCGGCGCCGAGGACGACGACGACGACGAGGACGACGAGGACGACGCCCCCAAGGCCAAGTCCGACGACGACGAGGACGACGAGGACGAGAAGAAGCCGCTCGCCGCCGAAGGCGAGGTCGGCATCTCGACCGACCTGGTCCGGGCGTACCTCAAGGAGATCGGCAAGGTCCCGCTGCTCACGGCCGAGATGGAGGTTGACCTCGCGCAGCGCATCGAGGCCGGCCTGTTCGCGGCCGAGAAGATGCGCCAGGCCGACGCGGGCGAGGCGCCCAAGCTGTCCGCGGCCCTGCGCCGCGACTTGGATTGGCTCGTCGTCGACGGCGGCAAGGCCAAGCGCCACCTGCTCGAAGCCAACCTGCGCCTGGTCGTCTCCATCGCCAAGCGCTACCTCGGGCGCGGCATGCTTTTCCTCGACCTGATCCAGGAGGGCAACCTCGGCCTGATCCGCGCGGTCGAGAAGTTCGACTACACCAAGGGCTACAAGTTCTCGACCTACGCGACCTGGTGGATCCGGCAGGCGATCACCCGGGCGATGGCCGATCAGGCGCGCACCATCCGCATCCCGGTGCACATGGTCGAGCAGATCAACAAGCTCACCCGCGTCCAGCGCGAGATGCTTCAGGAGCTGGGCCGCGAGCCCACCCCGGAGGAGCTCGCCAAGGAGCTCGACATGACCCCCGAGAAGGTCGTCGAGATCCAGGGCTACGCGCGCGAGCCGGTGTCGCTCGAGACGACGATCGGCGACGACCAGGACAGCTCGCTGGGCGACTTCATCGAGGACGCCGACGCGCCGGTGGCGGCCGAGGTCGTGTCGTACGGCCTGATGCAGGAGCAGCTCGGCGAGGTGCTGCGCACCCTCACCGACCGTGAGGCGGCGGTCGTCAAGATGCGCTTCGGCCTGGTCGACGGCCAGCCGCGAACCCTCGACGAGATCGGTCGGGAGTTCGGGCTGACCCGCGAGCGGATCCGCCAGATCGAGAGCAAGACGCTGTCGAAGCTGCGGCACCCGTCGCGGTCGCAAAAGCTCCGCGACTACCTGGACTAGCCCCCGCGGCCGAGTGGAGACAAGAGTGCAGCCCGTTACGCCGGCGGAGTTCGAGGGCCTGGTGGCGGACGCCCTCGACTCGCTCCCACCGGAGCTCGCGGCGCAGTTCAGCAACGTCGTGGTCGTCGTCGAGGACGAGAACGACGAGGAGCCGGACCTGCTGGGGCTGTACGAGGGGGTGGCCCTCACCGAGCGGGAGCACTACTCGGGGGCGCTGCCGGACCGGATCAGCCTCTACCGGATCCCGCTCTGCCTGATGGCCGAGGACCTCGATCACCTGGTGGAGGAGATCGCGGTGACCGTGGTGCACGAGTTCGGCCACCACGTGGGCATCGACGACGACCGGCTGCACGAGCTCGGTTGGGCGTGACGCCCCGGATCGTCCGGGTAGGACGACCCCCGGCGGGGTAGTCGTGTGAGGGAGTTCACCCAGGGGGGGCTTCCGAAATTCGCGTTTTCGGGGGATGGTTGGAACTTCGCGAGCCCACGATCGACGGGCTCGAGCTCCCCGGGACGTCCCTCCGTGCCTGCACGGTGCCCCGCGCCTGCGCGCGGCGACGCTCCGGACCGCGTCCCCGCACACGCCCCTAGCCCAGGAGATCCATGTCCGCCCCTGCTCGTCCCGCCGACGTCGTCGAGATGCTCGTCGCGCGCTCCCAGTCCGAGGGACCGCTGTCCCTCGTGCAGTTGCGCGCGGCCTTCGACGACGCCGGCATCGGCCCCTCCGAGGCGCGCGCGGTCCTGCGCTCGCTGACCGAGCAGGGCGCGGTGACGGTCTCCTCCCCCGAGGCGGAACGTCCTGCGGGCCGTGCTCGTCGTACAGCCAAGACGACGGTGGCCCGCCCTGCCAAGCGGGCCGCCGGCCCGCAGGAGAAGCGCCCCGCCGGGCGCACCGTGACCACCTCCACCCCCGAGCCGGCCGAGCCGTCCGGAGAGGACCTGCCCGTGCTGACCGAGACCGCCCCGAGCCCCCCCGTCAAGGCGACCGCCAGGAAGAAGGCGGCTGCGCCGGTCGAGGCTGCCGACAAGGCCGTCAAGCCGGTGAAGCAGACCAAGGAGGAGGCGGCCGCCGCCATCGCCGAGGCCGCGCTGCCCGACAGCGACACCGTCTTCGCCGAGCCCGCCGCCCCGGTCGTCGTCGCCGACGAGGACAAGCCGCTCGCGCTCGACGAGCCGCCGCCCGGCATCGACCTGGTCAAGGCCTACCTCCGCGAGATCGGCCGCGTCGCGCTGCTGACTGCCGAGATGGAGGTCGACCTGGCCAAGCGCATCGAGGCCGGCCTGTTCGCGACCTACAAGCTCAGCCAGCACGCATCCGGCGAGACCAAGATCGCGGCCGCGATGCGGCGCGACCTGGTCGAGATCGAGCGCGACGGCGAGGTGGCCAAGCGCCACCTGCTCGAAGCCAACCTGCGCCTGGTCGTCTCGCTGGCCAAGCGCTACCAGGGCCGTGGCCTCGACCTGCTCGACCTGGTCCAGGAGGGCAACCTCGGTCTGGTCCGCGCGGTCGAGAAGTTCGACTACGCCAAGGGTTACAAGTTCTCGACCTACGCCACCTGGTGGATCCGCCAGGCGCTGCAGCGCGCGCTGGCCGACCAGGGCCGCACCATCCGCGTGCCGGTCCACATGGCCGAGCTGATCACCAAGGTGACCCGCACCCGCCGCGACCTGACCCAGTCCCTGGGCCGCGAGCCGTCCTCCGAGGAGATCGGCGAGCCGCTCGCGATGACGGCCGAGAAGGTCGAGGAGATCCTGCGCCACGGCCGCGACACGCTCTCGCTGCAGGCGCCGGTCGGCGACGACGAGGCCGTCCTGGGCGATTTCATCCACGACGTCGACTCCATCGACCCGCAGGCCGCGGTCGAGACGCAGATGCTGCACGGCCAGCTGTCCGAGGTGCTGGACTCGCTGCCGGAGCGCTCGGCGATCGTCATGCGGATGCGCTTCGGGCTCGAGGACGGGCGCCCGCGCACCCTTGACGAGGTCGGTCGCTTCCTGGGCCTGACCCGCGAGCGGATCCGCCAGATCGAGCGCGACACCCTCGCCGAGATCCGCGCTGGCGGCCGCGCCGACGCGCTGCGCGAGTACGTCGCGTAGCCCTCTCGTTCGCCCTGAGCGGCCGCCGTCCCCTGCGGGACGGGGCCACTCTGCGTGGCGGGTGCCCCCGGCGGCGGGTTCGTCGGGGTGGACGTCTTCTTCGTCGTTTCCGGCTTCCTCATCACCGGGCTGCTGCTGCACCTGGCCCGGGCGCTGTGGGCGTCCGTGCCGGTCTGACCCGGCGCGCCCCGCGCGACGGGGTCTAGATTCCGAGGTCCGCTCCCCGTCCCGAGAGGCCCCGATGCCCGAGAACGCGTCCCGCCAGAACGCCACCTTCTCAAGCGGCATGGGGCAGGCGCACGGCTACCTGAGCGTGCCCTCCTCCGGCTCCGGCCCGGGCGTCATCGTCATCCAGGAGTGGTGGGGCCTGACCGACCACATCGCCGACGTCGTGGACCGCCTCGCCGCCGAGGGCTTCGTCGCGCTCGCGCCGGACCTGTACGGCGGCCGCACCACCCACGACGCCGACGAGGCGGGCGAGCTGATGATGTCGCTGCCGGTCGACCAGGCGGCCCGCGACCTGGGCGGGGCGGTCGACTTCCTGCTCGGCCACGACGCCGTCACGAGCAGCACCGTCGGCGCCGTCGGCTTCTGCATGGGCGGCGGCTTCGTGCTGCTGCTCGCTGCCCAGCAGGGCGACCGGGTCAGCGCCGCCGTCCCGTACTACGGGGTCGGCCCGGCCGTCCCGTCGACCTTCACCGGCCTCACCGCAGCCGTGCAGGGCCACTACGGGCTGAAGGACGACTTCTACCCTGCCGACGACGCCCGCGCGCAGGAGCAGCAGATCCGCGAAGGGTCCGGGGCAGAGGTGGAGTTCCACTTCTACGACGCCGGTCACGCCTTCCACAACGACACGAACAAGCTCGGCACCTACTCCCCCGGCGACGCCGAGCTGGCCTGGTCCCGCACCGTCGACTTCCTGCGCGCCAAGGTCGTCTAGCCGGGGCGTCCGAGTCGGACGTGGCGATCAGCGGGCGCCTGCGCGCCGGCGAGATCGCCATATCCCCGACGGTCGGCGCGTGACGGTGCGCTCGCCGTGATCGACAGAAGGTCTGGTGCCTTCAGGCGGCTGGAGCGGCGCGGTGCGCCCGCATCCTTCTGTCGATCATCAGCTACCTGACCGCACGGAGCCCTCCACTCGGTCCCCGAGCCTGCTGGAACCGCACGGAGGGCTCCGGACGGGCGGGGGCTACTGCGCGCGGACCCAGGCGGTGGTCGGCTTCTTCTTGGCGGCGGCCGGCGCGGCCGGCTCCTCGGCGGCAGGGGCGGACGGCGCGGAGGACGAGCCGCCCGCCTGCGACAGCCACTGGCGCTGGGTGGTCAGGGCGGCTTCGAGCTCGGCGGTGGGCCGGCCGGCGGCGCGAGCCTTCTCCAGCTTGGCCTCGAGCTCGACCACCTTCTCGCGCAGCTTGGCGGTGAAGGGCGACTCGTCGCTGGCCTTGAAGCGCTGCTCGCCGGCGCCACGGACCTTCTCCTCGACCGCGCCCATGCCGTCCTCGAGGGAGCGCATGACGTCGCGAGGGACCTTGCCGGCGGCCTCCCAGCGGTCCTGCAGGACGCGCAGGCGGGCCTTGGCCTTGTCGAGGCCCTGCGCCGGGTCGATGGTCTCGGCCTCGGCGAGGATCTCCTGCTTGACCGTCTGGTTGCCGCGCAGCTCCTCGTCCTGCACCGCGAAGTGGGCGTTGCGCGCGGAGAAGAAGGCGTCCTGCGCGGCCTTGAAGCGGCCCCACAGCTCGTCCTCGACCTCGCGGGGCGCGCGGCCCGCGGTCTTCCAGTCGCTCATCAGCTGCTTGTAGCGGGCCGCCGTCGGCCCCCACTCGGTCGAGGACGACAGCCCCTCGGCGTCCTTGATCAGCTTCTCCTTGCGCGACTGGCTCACGCCGCGCTGCTCCCCGAGCGCGGCAAAGTGCTGGGTGCGCCGCTCGGTGAAGAGCTTGCGGGCGCCGGCGATGCGCTGCCAGAGCTCGTCCTCGATCTTGCGCTCCAGGTGGGGCAGCCGCTTCCAGTCGTCGCCGAGGGTGCGCAGGCGCTCGCCCGCGGCCTTCCACTCGGAGCTCCCGGCCAGCTGCTCGGCCTCGTCAGCCAGCGCGGCCTTGACCTCGGCGGCGCGGGCCCGGGCCTCGGCCTTCTTGGCCTTGCCCGCCTCGACGGCCTCGGCGGTCTTGTCGATCAGCGCGTCGACGCGGCGCTCGAGGGAGGCCAGGTCGCCGACGGCCGCGGCGGTCGGGATGGTGCCCTTGAGCCGGGTCGCGGTCGACGCGACCTGCTGGGGGTCGCCGGCGCCGCTGCGCAGCCGCTGCTCCAGCAGCGCCACCTCGGTCGACAGCACCTCGTAGCGCCGGGCGAAGTGCACCAGGCCCTCCTCGGGCGTGCCCGCCTGCCACGACCCGACCTCGCGCTCGCCGTCGCTGGTCCTGACGAACACGGTGCCGTCCTCGGCCACCCGGCCCCACTCGCTCATGATGCTCGCTCTCGGTGTCGCGGAGCGCCCGCTGGCGCGCCTGTGCGCCCCGAACGGGCGCGGTACCCGTCCAGTCTCGCCGATGAGCGCGCGGGCGGGGTAGGGCTTCCGGCAGACTGGCCCCGTGGCGGAGCGGGACCGGACCGAGGTGGTGCTCGTCCTGGTCGTCTGGGTGCTGCCGCTGCTCGCGCTGGTGGGACTGCTCGTGGCCGCCGACCTGGCCGTGATCGCCGGGGCGCTGCTCGCCGTCGAGGTGCTC
Source organism: Frankiaceae bacterium (assembly GCA_026786045.1). Lineage (GTDB taxonomy): Bacteria > Actinomycetota > Actinomycetes > Mycobacteriales > SCTD01 > SCTD01. The sequence continues at coordinate 13,279 of JAJAYV010000314.1, forward strand.
GTCGCGGGCGCCGTCGTGCTCGCCCGCCGGCTCCCGGCGAGCGAGGCCGGCGCCGGTCGCGGCTGGCTCGCCCCCGTGGGCATGGTGCTCGTGCTGGTGGCGCTGGTGGGCGTGGCCATCGTCGCTGCGCAGGCGGGCTGACCTGTCCGACCCGCGTGGCAGGGTCATCCAGGTGACGACACGCGACGCCGCTGAGGCCCACCTGCGCGCGCTGGCCGGCGAGACCGCCGTCCTGCGCGAGGCCCAGTGGGCGGCGATCGCCGCGCTCGTCAGCGGCCGGCGGCGCGCGCTCGGCGTGCAGCGCCCCGGCTGGGGCACGTCGGCGGGGTACTTCGTCGCGCCGGCGGGGGGGCGCG
>JAJAYV010000315.1 GCA_026786045.1 Frankiaceae bacterium
CAGCGAGCCCCACACCCGGTCGGTGATGAAGGGCGTGAACGGTGCCATCAACGTGGTGAGCACCCGCAGGCACTCGTGCAGCGTGGACAGGGCCGCGGGGTCGCCGTCCCAGAAGCGGCGGCGCGAGGACCGGACGTACCAGTTGGACAGGTCGTCGACGACGGACGCGATCGCCTTGCCGGCCCGCAGCGAGTCGAAGTCCTCGAGCGCGGCGGTCACCTCGACGGCGGCGGCGTGCACCTGCGAGAGCGCCCAGCGGTCCAGCAGCGTGGGTTCGCCGGTGGTGCCGGGCTCCCAGCCGTTCACCGACGCGTAGAGGGTGTGGAAGGCCGCGGTGTTCCAGTAGGTCAGCAGGACCTTGCGGACCACCTCCTCGACCTGCTCGTGCCCGACCCGCCGGGCCGACCACGGGCTGCCGCCGCAGAGCATGTACCAGCGCAGCGCGTCGGCGCCGTGCCGCTCGAACAGCTCGAACGGGTCGAGCACGTTGCCCAGGTGCTTGCTCATCTTGCGGCCCTCGCCGTCGAGGATGTGGCCGAGGCAGAGCACCGTCTCGTACGACGATCGGTCGAAGACGAGCGTCCCGACGGTCATCAACGTGTAGAACCAGCCGCGGGTCTGGTCGATCGCCTCGCAGATGAACTGCGCCGGGTAGGCCGGCTCGACCCCGCTCCACGGGTAGCCCACCTGGGCGAACGGCATCGCGCCGGAGTCGTACCAGCCGTCGATCACCTCGGGGACGCGGCGGGCGCTCGTACCGCAGATGTGGCAGGGCACCACGATGTCGTCGACGTACGGCCGGTGCGGGTCGAGCGCGGACAGCTCCTGCCCGGCGGCGGCGCCGAGCTCGGCGAGGCTGCCGTACGCCTGCCAGTGGTCCTTGTCCGCGGTGCAGCGCCAGATCGGCAGGGGGGTGCCCCAGTAGCGGTTGCGGCTCAGCGCCCAGTCGACGTTGTTGTCGAGCCAGTCGCCGTAGCGCCCGTGCTTGATGGTGCTCGGGTACCAGGTGGTGCGCTCGTTCTCCTCGACCAGCCGGTCCTTGATCGCGGTCGTGCGGATGTACCAGCTGGGCAGGGCGTAGTAGAGCAGTGCGGTGTCGCAGCGCCAGCAGTGCGGGTAGCTGTGCTCGTACGGCAGCTCGCGGAACAGCAGGCCTCGCTCGCGTAGGTCCGTGACCAGGGCCTTGTCGGCCGCCTTGAAGAACTGCCCGCCGACCAGCGGCAGGTGCTCCTCGAACGTCCCGTCCGGGCGTACCGGGTTGACCACCGGCAGGCCGTACTTCTTGGCGACGAGCATGTCCTCGGCGCCGAAGGCGGGGGACTGGTGGACCAGCCCGGTGCCGGACTCGATCGTCACGTAGTCGGCGGTGCCGACGTAGTGGGCGTCCGGGATGGCGACCAGGTCGAACGGGCGGGCGTACGTCGTGTGCTCCAGCGCGGTGCCGGGGAAGCGTTCGAGCACCTCGACGTCGTCGCCCAGGACCGACAGCAGCGGCTCGGCGACGACGAGCACCTCGTCGCCGGCGCGCGCGGCGACGTAGGTGACACCGGGGTTGACGGCGACGGCGGTGTTGCTGACCAGGGTCCAGGGCGTCGTCGTCCAGACCAGCAGCGCGGCGCCGAGCGTCTGGAGCGGCCCGCTGGTGACCGGGAAGCGGACGTAGACGCTCGGGTCGGTCACCGTCTGGTAGCCCTGCGCGACCTCGTGGTCGGACAGGCCGGTGCCGCAGCGCGGGCAGTAGGGCGCGACGCGATGGTCCTCGACCAGCAGCCCCTTGTCGGCGATCTGCTTGAGCGACCACCAGACCGACTCGACGTAGGAGGAGTCCATGGTCCGGTAGGCGTCGGCCATGTCGCACCAGTAGCCCATGCGCGTGGTCATCCGCTCGAACTCGTCGACGTGCCGCAGGACGCTCTCGCGGCACTTCGCGTTGAACGCAGCGATGCCGTAGGCCTCAATGTCGCCCTTGCCGGAGAAGCCGAGCTCCTTCTCGACGGCGAGCTCGACCGGCAGGCCGTGGCAGTCCCAGCCGGCCTTGCGGGGGACGTGGCGGCCCTGCATCGTCTTGAAGCGCGGGAACAGGTCCTTGAAGACGCGCGCCTCGACGTGGTGCGTGCCGGGCTTGCCGTTGGCGGTCGGCGGGCCCTCGTAGAAGACCCACGGCTCGCCGTCGGCGGTGGCCTCGAGACTGCGCTCGAAGACCCGCGAGCGCTCCCAGCGGGCGAGCACGTCGCGCTCGACGGCCGGCAGGTCGACCTGGGCGGGCAGCTGCTTCATGGGGGTCCTCCGTCGGTGGCGTGCTCTCGACGGAGGGACGAAGCCTGTCGGCTCCGCGGTACCACCCTCCTTGGGACCGGGGTCCCCTGCTCTTGTCCTGCGGTCGCGGCGGTCCTGTCGGCACGGGGCTGATGTTCACGCGCGGGCACACCACCGGGCTCCCACCGTCCCCGGTTCGCTCTGGGCTGCGTCCGCGGCTACTGCTCCCCATCCGCTGCGACGCCGGGGAGTCTAGCGCCGGCGCGATGTGGGGGTGGCCCGTCTCGGCGTCTGTCCCGCCCGGCGGACGGGCTTCCCGCGCCCGTCTGGCGGTCGTACTGATCGTCGTGTCGCGAAAAGCTCCGCTTTGCCCCCAGAACCGACATGAGGATCAGTACGAGGCCCAGGGAGGGCGTGCGGGAGCGCAGCGTCGCGGCGGGTGGGTGGTCAGGCAGCGGCGACCTGAGCGCCCGACGGCGGGGACATCGGCGGGTGCGCCAAGCGTGGTGCGCTTTGTCGGGGAAGAGCGCGGCACGTATCCTGCGCGCGTTCCTGATCATGCCCGTCCGGGTGTGGCGGACGTGAGGGGGCGGGAATGGCCACGCGCTTCGGCAAGGTCCGGAAGCTGTTGCCAGGCGGCAAGAAGGGCGCTGCTGCGTCCGAGGCTGCGCCTGCGGCGGTGGTCCCGGCCCCGGCGAAGGCAGCCCCCGCACCGGCACCGGCGGCGAAGGCGGCCGCCGCGGCGCCGGCCAAGACCGCTCCCGCGAAGGCGGCTGCACCGGTGACGGCTGCACCGGCGAAGGCGGCTGCCTCGGCCAACGCTCCGGCGGTGAAGAAGGCCCCCGCGTCCAGGGCTCCGGCGAAGGCGGCCGCCGCGAAGGCTCCGGCCAAGGCGGCCCCCGCGAAGAAGGCCGCGGCGAAGGCGGCCGCCGCGAAGGCCGCTCCGGCCAGCAAGGCCAAGGCGGCACCCGCGCAACCAGCCCCGGCCAAGAAGACCCCGGCCGCCAAGGCTCCGGCCAAGGCTGCTCCCGCAAAGACGGCCGCCGCCCGGCCGCAGGGCGGCACGGCGAGCAAGGCAGCCCCGAGCAAGGCGGCCCCGAGCAAGGCGGCCCCGAGCAAGGCCCCCGCTCCCAAGGCCGCCCCAGCCAAGACCGCCACCTCGGCCAAGACTGGCGTCAAGCCCGCGGCCGCGAGCAAGGCGGCCCCGGCGA
>JAJAYV010000316.1 GCA_026786045.1 Frankiaceae bacterium
GCCCTGCGCCGCGACGTCGACACGCCCGCCGACCTGCGCGAGGCGGTGGCCCTCGGCGTCGGGACCCGGACAGCCGCGGTCGCGGCCAGGCTGCCCGCCCTGCCGTGAGCACGTGCGTTCACCTGGCGGGTGCACGATGAACCGGTGACGGAGACCCAGAGCGACCACGCCACCGAGGCCGACGCGACCCTGGAGGTCGTCCACGCACCGGTCCCGGTCCGTGCGGCGGGCCTGCCGGACGACCGCTTCCTCAACCGCGAGGTGTCCTGGCTGGACTTCAACGCCCGCGTGCTCGAGCTCGCGCACGACCCGTCCGCCCCGCTGCTCGAGCGGGCGAAGTTCCTCGCCATCTTCGCCAGCAACCTCGACGAGTTCTTCATGGTCCGGGTGGCCGGCCTCAAGCGGCGGCAGACCACCGGCCTCGGCATCCGCAGCGCCGACGGGCTCGGCCCGCGCGAGCAGCTGGCCCGCATCTCCCAGCGAGCCCGCGAGCTGTCGGCCGAGCACGCCCGGTCCTTCCTCAAGGACGTCCGGCCGGCCCTGGCCGAGGCGGGCCTGCACATCGTGCTGTGGCGGGACCTGCCCGAGGACCAGCAGGTCCCGCTGCACGACTGGTTCCGCGCGCAGCTGTTCCCGGTGCTCACCCCGCTGGCCGTCGACCCGGCGCACCCTTTCCCCTACATCAGCGGGCTGTCGCTCAACCTGGCCGTGCTCGTGCGCGACCCGGAGTCCGGGGTCGAGCACTTCGCCCGGGTGAAGGTCCCCAACAACGTCAAGCGCTTCCTGGAGGTGACCGCCGACGGCGCCGTCGCGTATCTGCCACTGGAGGAGCTCATCGGCGCGCACCTGCAGCAGCTCTTCCCCGGCCTCGAGGTCACCGGCCACCACCCGTTCCGGGTCACCCGCAACGCCGACGTCGAGGTCGACGAGGACCGCGACGAGGACCTGCTGCAGGCGCTCGAGCGCGAGCTGGCCCGGCGCCGCTTCGGACCGGCGGTGCGGCTCGAGGTCGCCGACGACATGGACCCGCACGTGCTCGACCTGCTCGTGCGCGAGCTCGAGATCACCGACGACGACGTCAGCCGCGTGCCGGGGCTGCTCGACCTGTCCTCGCTGTGGCAGCTCTACGAGGCCGAGCGGCCCGACCTCAAGCAGGACCCGTTCGTGCCGGCGACCCACCCGCGGCTGGCCGAGGGCGAGAAGGCCGCGGACATCTTCGCCGCCCTGCGCGAGGGCGACGTGCTCGTCCACCACCCGTACGACTCGTTCGCCACCAGCGTGCAGCGCTTCATCGAGCAGGCCGCCGCCGACCCGCACGTGCTGGCCATCAAGCAGACCCTCTACCGGACCTCCGGCGACTCGCCGATCGTCGATGCCCTCGTCGACGCGGCCCAGGCCGGCAAGCAGGTGGTGGTGCTGGTCGAGATCACCGCCCGCTTCGACGAGCAGGCCAACATCCGGTGGGCCCGGGAGCTCGAGAAGGCCGGCTGCCACGTCGTCTACGGCCTGGTCGGCCTCAAGACCCACTGCAAGACCTCGCTGGTGGTCCGGCAGGAGAAAGGCCGGCTGCGCCGCTACGCCCACATCGGCACGGGCAACTACAACCCCAAGACCGCCCGCATGTACGAGGACTTTGGCCTGCTCACCGCCGATCCCGAGGTTGGCGCCGACCTCACGGACCTGTTCAACACGCTCACCGGCTACAGCCGCCAGACGGAGTACCGGACGCTGATGGTCGCGCCGCACGGCGTACGTCGCGGGCTCATCGCGCGGATCGCGGCCGAGGCCGAGCACGCGAAGGCGGGACGCCCGGCCCGGGTGCGCATCAAGGCCAACAGCATCGTCGACGAGCAGGTCATCGACGCTCTCTACGGCGCGAGCCGGGCCGGCGTGCAGGTCGAGCTGCTGGTGCGCGGCATCTGCACGCTGCGCCCGGGAGTGCCTGGCCTGTCGGAGAACGTGCACGTCCGCAGCATCGTGGGGCGGTTCCTCGAGCACTCCCGCGTCATGGTCTTCGGCGAGGGTGACCGGCGCGAGCACTGGCTCGGCAGCGCCGACCTCATGCACCGCAACCTCGACCGCCGGGTCGAGACCCTGGTGCGCGTCAAGGATCACGCGGTGGCCGCGCAGCTCGACGCGGTGCTCGACAGGGCGATGGCGCCGGACACCCGGCACTGGGAGCTGGCCTCCGACGGCTGCTGGACGCAGGTCCCGGCCGTCGGCTCGCCCGCGCGCGACCTGCAGACCGATCTCATGCGCCGTGCGCACGAGCGCGACGACAGTGCCTGACGAGCCCAGCCCGCGGGTCGTCCGGGCGGCCGGCGGGGTGGTGTGGCGCCAGGTGGACGGCCGGGTCGAGGTCGCCCTGGTGCACCGGCCGAAGTACGGCGACTGGTCGCTGCCCAAGGGCAAGCTCGAACCCGGCGAGATCGAGGTCGTCGGCGGGGTGCGCGAGGTGGCCGAGGAGACCGGCTTCGCCGCCGTGCCGGGCCGGTCCCTCGGCGTCAGCCGCTACCGGGTGCTCGACAAGGGGCGCGACGTCGAGAAGACCGTGCAGTGGTGGGCCATGCAGTGCCGGGAGGGCGAGTTCGTGCCCACCGCCGAGGTGGACCAGCTGCGGTGGGTGGCGCCGACGTCCGCCCTGGCCCGGGTCAGCGCCGGCTACGACTGCGCTCCCCTGCAGGCGTTCTCGGCCCACCCGCCGGAGACCAACGTCGTGCTGCTGCTGCGGCACGGCTCGGCCGGGGACAGCGAGAGGTGGCAGGACCACGACGACGAGCGCCCGCTGGACCGGACCGGGCTCGCGCAGGCGCAGGCGGCCGCCGAGGTGCTGTCCGTCTACGGCGTCGAGCGAGTCCTGGCCGCGCCGCTGCTGCGCTGCCAACAGACGGTGCAGCCGCTGGCCGACCGGCTCGGCGTGGACCTCGAGCCGGTCAAGGCCGCCCGCGAGGACGAGAACGCGCCGGGCGCAGCGCCTCTCACCGAGCTGCTGCGCGACCTGGCCGCCTCCGGCCGGCGCGCCGTCGTCTGCAGCCAGGGCGGGGCGATCCCGGAGGCCGTGCGGGCGCTCAGCGGCGTCTCCGACGTCCGCGCCCGCAAGGGCAGCCTGTGGGTACTCAGCCTCGACGACGGGGTGCTCGTCGACGCCCACTACACGGCCCGCCTGCTCGAACCGGCCTGACCCCCGCCCAACGCCGAAGGCCCCGGCGGACCGGGGCCTTCGGGACGAGCGGTGCGGTACGGGCTAGCGGCGAGCGGCCTTCTTCGCGGGGGCCTTGGCCGCCGCCTTCTTCGCTGGGGCCTTGGCGGCTGCGGCCTTGGTCGGGGCCTTCTTGGCCGGCGCCTTGGCCGCGGTCTTGGCGGGGGCCTTGGGGACGGCACTCCTCGTCGGGGCCTTGGCCGGCGCCTTGGCTGCAGCCGCCCTGACCGCGGCCTTCTTCGCGGGAGCCTTGGCAGCGGCGGACTTCGTCGGCGCCTTGGCCGGTGCGGCGGAGCGGGTGGTGCC
>JAJAYV010000317.1 GCA_026786045.1 Frankiaceae bacterium
AGGTGGCGCGGCGCGTGCGGGTGCGCTTGGCAGGGGCCTCGACCTCAGGGGCCCCGACCTCGGGGGCCTCGACCTCGGAGGCCTCGGCGGCGGGCACCTCGGCGGTGGGCTCGCCGAGCAGGGCGGCCGCGGCGGCGAGCTCCTCCTCGGTGAGGGGGACCTCCTCGGCAGGCAGCTCCTCGAGCGACACGGCGGCGGGGGGTGCGGCCTTCTTCGCGGAGCGCTTGCGGGGCGCCTTCTTCGGCGCGGCCTCAGTGGGGGCCTCAGTGGCGGCGGGTGCCTCGTCGGGAGCAGCCTCGGGCGCGGTCTTCTTGGCGGCGGCCTTGCGGGGCCGCTTGGCCGGGGCGGCGGGCGCCGCGGCCGGCGCCTGAACCGTGTCGGGGGCGGTCTCGGGGACCGTGGCCTCCGGGGCGGAGGCGGCCTTGGTGGCGCGGCGACGGCGGGCGGGCTTGGCCGGCTCCGCGCTGTCTGTGGTGGGGGTGTTGCTGTCGGTGGGCTCGTCGAGCACCGGTTCTCCGGATCCGGTCGGCGCGTGACGCGGGCGCGCCGACCCGGGTGGGGGGTCGTACCGGAGCCGGCCGGGGGTGGCCGACGCCGGAGCAAAGTCTGTGTTGCGCCCCTAGGAAGGAGCGCCGGCGGCTTCCTGCTCGAGGTCGGCGGCTGCTCGCGTTGCCCCGTCGGCGTGGAGCCGGTCGGGTGCGAGCGGGTCGCCGACCCCGCCGGACTCGGTGAGCGGCCCCTGCGCGTACCGGGTTGCCTCGGGAGGCACCGGCGGTACGAGGTCGGCCACGATCCGGAGTCCGGAGAGGACGTCGTCGGGTCGGACAGCAGGCGTCACGTGCCGTACGACCACGTCGAGTGTGGCACAGGAGCGATCACCGTCCGTCGCAGACGCGCTCATCGCCACCACGGCGGCCCGCGCGTCCATCTGCCGCTTGCCGTCCTTCATGAGCCGCTCGACCACGACGGATTCGGCCGAGAGGAAGGCGCTGACGGCCTGCAGGGCCGCGTCGAGCCCGACGCCGGGCAGCCGGATCCCCCAGTGGGAGGCCTCGATCCGGTCCGGCAGGCTGCTGCCGACGGGGGCCTCGACGACCTCGGTGATGTCGATGCCCGCGGGCAGGCTCTCGTCCAGCGCAGAGCGCAGCCGATCGAGGTCGACCCGCTCCGCCACGCTGATCTCGACGTACTCCGCCTCGGACGCGACGCCGGTCGGCGCCGCCCCGACCCAGCTGATCTTGGGGTGGGGCGAGAAGCCCGCGGAGTAGGCCATCGGGACCTGGGCGCGGCGCAGCGCGCGCTCGAAGGCGCGCGCGATGTCGCGGTGGCTGGTGAAGCGCAGCCGACCGCGCTTGGTGTAGCGCAGCCGCAGCCTCTGGACCGGCGGCGGCGGGGGCGGGCCGGTGGGGGTCTTGCGGGCCACCTACGCCACGCCGAGGGGGTTCTTCACAACCGTGAGCGGCAGCAGCGTCTTGCCCGTCGGGCCGATCTGGATGTCGGTGCCCATCTGCGGGCAGACGCCGCAGTCGAAGCACGGGATCCAGCGGCAGTCGTCGAGGTCCTGCTCAGCCAGCGCGTCCTGCCAGTCGCTCCAGAGCCACTCCTTGTCCAGCCCGGAGTCCAGGTGGTCCCAGGGCAGGACCTCACTCTGCTCGCGCTCGCGAGTGGTGTACCAGGCCACGTCCACGCCGGCCTTCTCCGCTGCCGCCATCCACCGGTCGTAGGAGAAGTGCTCGCTCCAGCCGTCGAACTTCCCGCCGTCGCGCCAGACCTGCTCGATGACCGGGCCCACCCGGCGGTCGCCGCGCGACAGCAGTCCCTCGACGATGCCGGGCTTGCCGTCGTGGTAGCGGTAGCCGATCGCCTTGGCGGTGCTGCGGTCGCTGTTGATCGCGTCGCGGAGCAGCTTGAGGCGGCGGTCAGTCGTCTCGTGGTCGAGCTGGGAGGCCCACTGGAACGGCGTGTGCGGCTTGGGCACGAAGCCGCCGATCGACACGGTGCACCGCACGTCGCGGGTGCCGGTGATGGAGCGCCCGGCGCGGATGACGTCGCGTGCCATCTCGGCGATCTCGAGGACGTCCTCGTCGGTCTCGGTCGGCAGCCCGACCATGAAGTAGAGCTTCACCTGCCGCCACCCGGCGCCGTAGGCCGTGGTCACGGTGTTCACCAGGTCGTCCTTGCTGACCATCTTGTTGATGACCTTGCGCAGCCGCTCGGACCCGCCCTCGGGGGCGAAGGTCAGCCCGGAGCGGCGGCCGTTGCGGCTGATCTCCTGGGCCAGGTCGATGTTGAAGGCGTCGACGCGGGTGCTGGGCAGCGACAGCGAGGTCTGCGTGCCCTCGTAGCGGTCGGCCAGGCCCTTGGCGACCGCACCGATCTCGGAGTGGTCGGCGGAGGACAGGCTGAGCAGCCCGACCTCCTCGTAGCCGGTGGCGTCGAGGCCGGCCTTGACCATGTCGCCGATGCCGGTGAGCGACCTCTCGCGGACCGGGCGGGTGATCATGCCGGCCTGGCAGAAGCGGCAGCCGCGGGTGCAGCCGCGGAAGATCTCGACGCTCATGCGCTCGTGCACCGTCTCGGCCAGCGGCACGAGCGGCTGCTTGGGGTACGGCCACTCGTCGAGGTCCATGACGGTGCGCTTGTGCACGCGGAACGGCACGTCCGGGCGGTTCGGCACGACGCGGGCGATCCGGCCGTCCGGCAGGTAGTCGGTGTCGTAGAAGCGCGGGACATAGACCCCGCCGGCGCGGGCCAGGCGCAGCAGCGTCTGCTCGCGGTCGACGCCGTCCAGCTTGGCCTGGCGCAGCACCGCGGTCATCTCGAGCACGGCCTGCTCGCCGTCGCCGAGCACGGCGGCGTCCAGGAACTCGGCGATCGGCTCGGGGTTGAAGGCGGCGTGACCGCCGGCCAGCACGATCGGGTGGCTCTCGTCGCGGTCCCGCGCGTGCAGCGGTATCCCGGCGAGGTCGAGCGCCTCGAGCATGTTGGTGTACCCGAGCTCGGTGGAGAAGCTGATGCCGAGGACGTCGAAGTCCTTGACCGGGCGGTGTCCGTCGACGGTGAACTGCGGGACGCCCGCCGCGCGCATCTTCGCGGCCATGTCGGGCCACACGCTGTAGGTCCGCTCGGCCAGCACGCCGGGCTGCTCGTTGAGCACCTCGTACAGGATCATGACGCCCTGGTTGGGGAGCCCGACCTCGTACGCGTCCGGGTACATGATCGCCCAGCGGACGTCGCAGCTGTCCCAGTCCTTGACCTGGGAGTTGAGCTCGCCGCCCACGTACTGGATCGGCTTCTGCACGGTGGGCAGGAGCGGCTCGAGACGGGGGAACAGGCTCTCGACGGGCATCTGACCAGGCTACGTCCGGCAGGAGGCCGGCGCTCGGGCGCAGCGTCAGAGGTCGCGGGTGCGGAGGTGGACGTTCTGCAGCAGGCCGACGGCGAGCAGGTTCGCGAACATCGCCGAGCCGCCGTAGGAGACGAAGGGCAGAGGCAGGCCGGTCACCGGCATGATCCCGAGCGTCATGCCGACGTTGACGAAGCTCTGGAAGGCGAACCAGCAGACGACGCCGGCAGCGACCAGGCGGCCGAACGCGTCGGAGGCCAGCGAGGCGATCCGCAGCCCGCGCCAGAGCACGACGCCGAGCAGGGCCAGCAGCAGCGAGGCGCCGAGCAGCCCGAGCTCCTCCCCCGCGACGGTGAAGACGAAGTCGGTCTGCTGCTCGGGGATGAACCGGCCGGCCGTCTGCGTGCCCTGGAACAGCCCCTTGCCGGTCAGCCCGCCGGAGCCGATCGCGATGCGCGCCTGGTTGGTGTTGTAGCCGACCCCGCGCGGGTCGAGCTCGGGGTTGGCGAACGCCGCGAAGCGGTCCACCTGGTAGTCGTCGAGCACGCCGAGCTGGACCGCAGCGGCGCAGACGACCACCCCGGCCAGGACCAGCCCACCGACCCAACGGGCAGGCGCGCCGCCGATGGCGAGCACGCCCAGCACGATGAAGACGAGCACCAGTGCGGTGCCGAGGTCGGGCTGCAGCATGACCAGGGCCATCGGGACGGCGGCGACGAGCAGCACGAGCACGACGTCGCCGCCGCGCGGTCCGGCCTCCATGTCGCGCCGCTCGGCGAGCAGCATCGCCAGTCCGACGACGAGCGCGACCTTGGCCAGCTCGGACGGCTGCACCTGGAAGCCGCCGCCCAGCACGATCCACGAGTGCGCGCCGTTGATCGTGCGGCCGAGCGGGGTGAGGACGGCCACCAGCCCGAGGCAGGCGGCGACGTAGACGACCGGGGCGTACGCCCGGAGCGTGCGGTAGTCGATGAGCGCGGCAACCGAGGCCAGCGCGAGGCCGATCGCGGCGTTGATCAGGTGGCGCTGGAGGAAGGAGGTGTCGGGCAGACCGGCGTCGAGCATCCGCTGGCGGGTGGCCGACCAGACGAGCAGCGCGCCCATCGCGACGAGTCCGGCGACGGCGAGCGCGAGCACCCAGTCCAGCCGGCGCAGCCAGGAGTCCTGGCCCAGCGCCCGCTCGCGCAGCCCGGCGTCGCGGCGGCCCAGGTCGAGGCTCACCGGCCCACCTCCGGCAGCCCCTGCGGCAGCCCGGTGCCGCCGGGGCCGTAGATGCCGTCGTAGACCTCGCGGACCATCGGCGCCGCGACCGTCCCACCGGTGCCGCCCTGCGACACCATCCCGATGACGACCAGCTCCGGGGCCGCGGCCGGGGCGAAGGACGCGAACCACGACGTGTCCTGCTTGCCGGCCACCTCGCCGGTGCCGGTCTTGCCGGCGACCGGGACCGGTGAGCCGGCGAAGGCCGCCGCCGCGGTGCCGCCCGGCTGGGTGACGCCGGCCAGCGCGTCGCGCAGGTAGCCGAGCAGCTCGGGCGAGACCGGCACCCGGCCCTTGACGACCGGCGCGATCTCGCGCGCGGCACCGCTCGCGGGGACCAGCGCGCGGGCGATGTGCGGCTGCAGGACGTCGCCGCCGTTGGCGATCGCGGCGTAGACGGTGGCGAGCTGCAGCGGCGTGACGAGCGTGTCGCCCTGGCCGATCGAGAAGTTCGTCGCGTCGCCGCCGCGGAACCGGTCGCCGTCCTCGCAGAACTCCCGGTTCGCCTGCCGCCGCTCCTCGGTCAGCGCGGGGTTGATGGCGCCCTCGCAGCGATTCTCGCGGTTGGCCTCCCAGTACTCCTGCTTGTAGGCGCGGTCGGCGATGGTGCCGCGCCGCTCGGCCGGCAGGTCGACGCCGGTGCGCTCGCCGAGGCCGAAGGCCTTGGCCATCGCGAGCATCGGGTCGCGCGGCGCGGCGACCGGTGAGTTGCCGCCATCGCGCTGCCACTGCTCGTAGGCGAACCTGTAGAACACCGTGTCGCAGGACTTCACCAGCGCGGCGCGCAGGTCGATCGTGCCGAGCGCGGCGGAGTCGAAGTTGCGCTGCCCGGTCGGCGCATAGACGCCCGGGCACGGGTAGCGGCCGTTCAGCGGGTAGTCGCCGCTCTCGACCGCCGCCGCCGCCGAGACGACCTTGAACGTCGAGGCCGGGGCGTACGCACCCTGGATCGCCCGGAAGACCAGCGGCGCGCCGCGCTCCTCGTCGACCAGCGCGGCGTACTCCTGCGGCGAGGCGCCGCCGACGAAGACCGACGGGTCGTAGGACGGGTAGCTCGCCAGCGCGACGAGCCGTCCGGTCCGGGCCTCCATCACCACGACCGAGCCGGAGTCGGCGACCAGCGGCAGCCCGCTCCCCCGCGCCGTCAGGGTGCGCGCCCGCTCGACAGCGCGGGATAGCGCCTGCTCGGCTACCCGCTGCACGCCGGCGTCGAGCGAGAGCACGAGCGCCTCGCCGGGGCGCGGGGCGGTCTCGCCGTCGACGCCGGTGACCGCGCCGACACGGTCGACGAGCAGCCGGGTGACGCCGTCGTCGCCGCGCAGCGCCGCGTCGTACGTCGCCTCGGCCCCGGCCCGGCCGACCAGAGCGCTGGGCTGCACCCCGTCGTACTCCGGCTGCGCGACCTCCTCGGGGCTGATCGGGCCGAGGTAGCCGAGCACGTGGGCGGCCAGCGTCCCCTGCGGGTAGTCGCGGACGGCGGCGAACTCCGCGCTCACGCCGGCGAAGTCCTCGCGCCGCTCCTCGATCGCCAGCACCCTGGCCAAGCCCTCGGCGTCGGTCGCGTCGAACTCCGCGACCGGCACCGGCTGGTAGGGCGAGCCGCGCCAGCAGGGCGGCTCGACGCCCCCGCCGCACGGGCGGATCTCGGCGGCGAGCACGTCGGACGGACGGCCGAGCACCGTGCCGAGCCGGTCGAGGACGGCGGCCCCGTCGTCGTCCTGGCGGAGCAGCTCGGAGCGGCTGACCGACACCACGAACGCGGTGCGGTTGCGCACGAGCGGATCGCCGCGGGCGTCGAAGACCTCGCCGCGGGGGGCGGGCTCGACGACCTCGCGGACGCGGTTGGCGCTGGCCTGCTCGACGTAGCCGTCGCCGGCGTAGACCTGGAGGAACCACAGCCGGCCGAACAGCGTGGCCAGGATGGCCACGACGAGCACGCGGAGCACGAACAGCCGGAGCGTCGACCGCTCGCTCATCCGCAGCCTCCGTCCGTCACCTCCGGAAGGGGTCGTCCTCGAGCCGGCGCACGAG
>JAJAYV010000318.1 GCA_026786045.1 Frankiaceae bacterium
CCCCTCACCACCGCCTTCCCCGGGACCACCTGACGCGGCGGCTCAGCGAGCGACGTCGGCCACCACGGCGCCGGTGAGCCGCACGAGCGCGCCGGGCGCGAGCTCGACCGACAGCCCGCGCCGGCCGGCGCTGACGAAGACGGTGTCGAACAGCTCGGCGGTCTCGTCGACGACCGTCGGGAGCCGGGTGCGCTGCCCGAGCGGGCTGATCCCGCCGACGACGTAGCCGGTCGAGCGCTCCGCCGCCGCCGGCTCGGCCATGACCCCGCGCTTGCCGCCGACCGCGGTCGCCAGCGCCTTGAGGTCGAGCGAGCCCGCGACAGGCACGACGCCGCAGACGAGCCGCCCGTCGACGACGGCCAGCAGCGTCTTGAGCATCCGCTCGGGCTCGATGGCCAGCGCCGCCGCGGCCGCCTCACCGTAGGCGGCGGCCGACGCGTCGACCTCGTAGGCGTGCACGACGTGCGCCACCCCTTCGCGCGCCAGCAGCAGCGTGGCGGGCGTGCCGCGGCCGCTCAGCCGCGTACCTCCGCCAGCACGGTGTCGACCAGGCCGTCCAGCGGGACGGTCCGGCTCTCACCGGAGGCTCGGTCGCGCAGCTCGATCTCGCCGTCGTCGAGCCCGCGACCGATGACGACGGAGGTCGGCACGCCGATCAGCTCGGCGTCCTTGAAGGCCACGCCCGGCGACACCTTCGGCCGGTCGTCGAGCAGGACGGTGAGACCGCGCTCCTCGAGCTCGGCCGCGACCCGCTCGGCGACGGCCTTCTGCTCGCCCTTGCCGACGCCGACGACGTGCACGTCGACCGGGGCGACCTCGCGGGACCAGACCAGCCCCTTGTCGTCGTAGGACTGCTCGGCGATGGCGGCGATCGCGCGCGAGACGCCGATGCCGTACGAGCCCATCGTCACCCGGACCGGCTTGCCGTCCGGGCCGAGCAGGTCGAGGCCGAAGGCGTCGGCGTACTTGCGGCCGAGCTGGAAGATGTGGCCGATCTCGATGCCGCGGCCGATCTCCAGCGGCGAGCCGCAGCGGCCGCAGGGGTCGCCGGCGCGTACCTCGGCGGCCGGCACCACGCCGGACGGCTCGAAGTCACGGCCCATCACGACGTTGACGGCGTGCTTGCCCTGGATGTTGGCGCCGGTCGCCCAGGCGCTGCCACGCACGACGAGCGGGTCGACGACGTAGCGGACGCCCGCGAGGCCCTGCGGGCCGATGTAGCCCTTGACCAGCTGGGGGTGCTGGTCGAACTTCTCGAACGGCAGCACCTCGGCCGGCGAGACGTTGGCCTCGAGCCGCTTGACGTCGACCTCGCGGTCGCCGGGCACGCCCACGACGAGCGGCTCGACCTTGCCGTCGGGGTGGCGCAGCAGGACGACGACGTTCTTGAGCGTCCCGCCGGCCGGGACGTCGTGGCCGAGGTCCTTGAGCGCCGCGACGAGCGAGTCGATCGTGGGCGTGTCGGGAGTGTCGAGCACCTCCATCACCGGCTGCGCCGCGGGGTCCGTCGGCTCGGGAGCGCGCAGCTCGACCGCCTCGGTGTTGGCCGCGTAGTCGCAGGAGGTGCAGGACACGAAGGTGTCCTCGCCGGTCGGCGCCGGTGCGAGGAATTCCTCGGACGCGCTGCCGCCCATCGCGCCGCTCACCGCGGACACGATCCGGTAGTCCATGCCGAGCCGCTCGAAGGTCCGGATGTACGCCTCGCGGTGCAGGTCGTACGACCGCTGAAGCCCCGCGTCGTCGAGGTCGAAGGAGTAGCTGTCCTTCATGACGAACTCGCGGCCGCGCAGGATGCCGGCGCGCGGACGCGCCTCGTCGCGGTACTTCGTCTGGACCTGGTAGAGCATCACCGGCAGGTCCTTGTACGAGCTGTACTCGCCCTTGACCATGAGGGTGAAGAGCTCCTCGTGGGTCGGCCCGAGCAGGTAGTCGTTGCCGCGCCGGTCCTTGAGGCGGAAGAGCAGGTCGCCGTACTCGGTCCACCGGCCGCTGGCCTCGTACGGCTCGCGCGGGATCAGCGCAGGGAACAGCACCTCCTGCGCGCCGATCCGGTCCATCTCCTCGCGGATGACCCGGCTGACGTTGGCCAGCATCCGCACGCCGAGCGGCAGCCAGGAGTAGACGCCGGGGGCGACCCGACGGACGTAGCCGGCGCGCACGAGCAGGCGGTGGCTCGGGACCTCCGCGTCCGCCGGGTCCTCGCGCAGCGTGCGCAGGAACAGGGTGGACATGCGCAGCACGGAGGACCTCCAGGTGGGGCGGGAGCGCCCGAGCCTATCGGCGGCGCCCCGCAGGACCCACGGTCCACCGCGGCGGGTCGCCCCTCGGGGCGGCCCGCCCTAGCGTGTCCGGGTGCTCGTCCTGCTGCCCCCGTCCGAGGGCAAGGCCCCCGGTGGGCGCGGCGCCCCACTCGCACTGGACGGCCTCTCGCACCCCGCGCTGAACGGCGTACGGGCCCGGCTCGTCGAGGCGCTGCAGGCCGCGGCGGTGGCCGACCCCGCGGGCTTGCAGGCGGCGCTCGGCTGCCCCGCCGGCGAGGTGGAGAAGGACGCCGTCCTCACCACCTCCGGCACGCTGCCGGCGGCGCGCCGCTACACCGGCGTCGTCTACGAGGCGCTGTCGTACGCCACCCTGTCAGACGCCGGACGGCGCCGCGCGAACGGCTCGCTGCGCATCGCGAGCGCGCTGTTCGGGCTGCTGTCACCGACCGACCGGGTGCCCGCCTACCGGCTGTCCGGCGGCACCTCGCTGCCCGACATGGGCTCGCTGGCCGCCGCCTGGCGCCCGGTGCTCGAGCCCGAGCTGGCCGCGCACCGCGGCCTGGTCGTCGACCTGCGCTCCGGGCCGTACGCCGCGCTGGCCCGGGTGCCCGGTGCGGTGCAGGTGCGGGTGCTGCGGGAGTCCGGCGGCAGGCGCAGCGTCGTCAGCCACGACAACAAGCACACCAAGGGGCTGCTGGCGCGGGCGCTGTGCGAGGCGGGCGCCCGCACCGTCGCCGACGTCGCCGAGGTCGGCCACAGCTGCGCCGACCTCGTCGAGGTCGACGGCCGGCAGGTGGACCTGGTGCTCTTCGGCCTGGCGACCGCGCGCGGGCGGGGGTAGACCAGGCGGGCCCTCTCGACGAGCGCCTTCATGATCGCCAGAAGCCCTGGTCTCGTCAGCCGGGCCGGCCGCGCCTGTGCGCCTCGATCCCTCTCGATCATCGAATGCGCTTGCGGCTCAAGATCTTCGAGAGGTCCCCAGGAGCCCGCTACTGGGGATCTTCCGATCATCGTGCTGGAGGACCTCCGCGCGGCCTCGTACGTCGCCCGGTCGAGGACGTCGGCGTCGTCCAGGCCCGTCAGACCTTCTCGGGGTAGAGCGAGTAGGTCGGGAAGTTGCCGTAGACCTGGCCGTCGCCCTCGGTGACGGCCTGGACGAGCAGGTCGCCGCCGACGAAGGCGCCCTTCCAGGACGCGCCCTTGCCGCCGAAGACCTCCTCGCGGTCGCCGCGGCTGCGCGGCTTGTTGATGCCGACCTTGAAGCTCTGCAGCTCCTCGGCGATCCGCGCGCCGAAGTCGGCATCGTCGGTCGCGACGGAGGCGACCAGGCAGCCGTTGGAGGCGTTCATCGCGGCGAGCAGCTCGGCCTCGCTGTCGACCAGCACGATCGAGTCGAGCGGGCCGAA
>JAJAYV010000319.1 GCA_026786045.1 Frankiaceae bacterium
CGCACGGGCACACGACCGCCCGCCGCGTGGCGATCACGCGGCGGCGCCGGGTGGCGCGCGAGCGGCTGGCCGTGCCTGCCGGCGCGGACGAGTTGTGGGTGACCACCGCCGTGCAGACCGTCGTGGACCTCGCCCTGACGCTGCCAGTCATGGCGGCCGTGGTCGTCTGCGACAGCGCCTTGCGTGCGAAGCAAGTGACCGTCCGAGAGCTGTGCCGCCGCGTCGGCCGGCTCCGGGGTCGGCGGGAGGCACGCCGACTCCAGCAGGTCATCGACCTCTGCGATCCGAGGTCGGGTTCGGTGCTCGAGTCGGTGCTCCGGGTCCGGATGGTCCAGGCGGAGATCACCGGGTCACCAGCCAGCGGGTCATCCGGAGCGGGACCGGTGCGCACGTCCTGCGCGCCGACTTCTGCTTCGAGCAGGCGCGGCTGGTGGTCGAGACCGACGGCTCCCGATGGCACCCTGACGGGAAGCTCGACCGGCTGAAGGACAACGCGCTGGCCGGCGCGGGCTGGCGGGTGCTCCGCTTCACCTGGTCGCAGGTCATGGACGGTCACGAGGCGGTGCTGGAGCAGATCCGCACGGCCCTCGCACCCGGCTGCACCCAATTCGACCGGGAGAGGGCTGCTGCGGCGTGAACCGCGGTCCCTCGACCGCAACCGGGTGCAGCCGCATGCACCAGGCGGCCAGGGGGCCATGGCAGAGGCGTGGGGGGCCACGACAGAGGGACAGGGGACGCTGCCCACTAGCCTGCGGCGGGTGATCACCGTGGGGCTGACGGGCGGCATCGGGTCGGGCAAGTCGGCGGTGAGCCGGCTGCTGGCCGAGCTCGGGGCGGTCGTCATCGACGCCGACCTCATCGCCCGCGAGGTGGTGCACCCCGGCACGCCGGCGCTCGCCGAGATCGTCGAGGCGTTCGGCCCCGAGGTGCTGCAGCCGGACGGCACGCTCGACCGGCCGGCCCTTGGCGCACGCGTCTTCGCCGATCCGGCGGAGCTCGCCCGGCTCAACGCGATCGTGCACCCGCGGGTGGGGGAGCGGACCTCGGCGCTGCTCGCCGAGGCCGAGGCCTCGGGTGCCGAGGTGGTCGTGCACGACGTCCCGCTGCTGGTCGAGAACGGCCTGCACAAGATGTACGACGTCGTCGTCGTCGTCGCGGCAGACCCGGCGACCCAGCTCGACCGGCTGGTGCGGCTGCGCGGGATGACGAAGGAGGAGGCCGAGCAGCGCATCGCAGCCCAGGCACCGCTCGCGGACAAGCTGGCCGTGGCCACGCACGTCGTGCACAACGACGGACCGTTCGAGGAGCTGGCCCCGCAGGTCGAGCGCCTCTGTACCGCTCTGCGCGAGGACACCGGGACGTAGCCGCCGCGACATCCTCGGCTCCGGCGCGTGTGCGTGATCGGCTGCTTGGCTTCGGTCCATGCCCTTCCGCCCGGACCTCGCGCGGCCGGACGCCTGGGCGCTCCGACAGGTCGGCGCACGGCGCGGCGTCGGGGCGGCCGGGGAAGCTGGCCGACCAGCACAAGCCGGGAAAGGGCCCCGGAAGCCGCAGCAGGAGGACTGTCGGACCGCGGACGTACCGTGGTCGGGTGACCTCCAAGCCGCACGGCGCGACCCCCTCGGTGCCCCGCCTCGCCACGGACCTGCGCCGCTCCACCCGCCGCTTCGAGGTCGTCAGCGATTACCAGCCGGCAGGTGACCAGCCCGCTGCGATCGACGAGCTGGAGCGCCGCCTCGAGGCCGACAACCCCGACGTCGTGCTGCTCGGAGCGACCGGCACCGGCAAGAGCGCCACGACGGCCTGGCTCGTGGAGCGCGTGCAGCGACCGACGCTGGTCATGGCGCCGAACAAGACCCTCGCCGCTCAGCTCGCCAACGAGTTCCGTGAGCTGCTGCCGCACAACGCGGTGGAGTACTTCGTCAGCTACTACGACTACTACCAGCCCGAGGCCTACGTCCCGCAGACCGACACCTACATCGAGAAGGACTCCTCGATCAACGAGGAGGTCGAGCGGCTGCGCCACAGCGCGACCATGAGCCTGCTGACCCGCCGGGACGTCATCGTCGTGGCGTCGGTGTCCTGCATCTACGGCCTCGGCACCCCGCAGGAGTACGTCGACCGGATGGTCCGCCTCCGCGTCGGCGACAGCATCGAGCGCGACCAGCTGCTCCGGAAGTTCGTCGGCAACCAGTACACCCGCAACGACCTCGCCTTCACCCGCGGCACCTTCCGCGTCCGTGGCGACACCGTCGAGGTCTTCCCGGTGTACGAGGAGCTCGCCGTCCGGATCGAGATGTTCGGCGACGAGATCGAGCGGGTGATGACGCTGCATCCGCTGACCGGTGAGGTGGTCGAGGAGCACGAGGAGGTCTTCGTCTTCCCGGCCACCCACTACGTCGCCGGTCCGGAGCGGATGGAGCGGGCGACCAAGGGCATCGAGCTCGAGCTGGCCGACCGGCTCCACGTGATGGAGCAGCAGGGCAAGCTGCTCGAGGCTCAGCGACTGCGCATGAGGACGACCTACGACCTGGAGATGATGCGCCAGGTCGGCTTCTGCAACGGCATCGAGAACTACTCGATGCACATCGACGGCCGCGCCCCCGGCACCGCGCCGCACACGCTGCTCGACTACTTCCCCGAGGACTTCCTGCTCGTCCTGGACGAGTCGCACGTGACGGTCCCGCAGATCGGCGCGATGTACGAGGGGGACCGCTCCCGGAAGAGCACCTTGGTCGACCACGGCTTCCGGCTGCCGAGCGCGATGGACAACCGCCCGCTGAAGTGGGAGGAGTTCCTCGAGCGCACCGGTCAGACCGTCTACCTGTCCGCGACCCCCGGGCCCTATGAGCTCTCACGGGTCAAGAGCGACGTCGTCGAGCAGGTCATCCGCCCGACCGGGCTGGTCGACCCGGAGATCGTCGTCAAGCCCACCAAGGGCCAGATCGACGACCTCGTCCACGAGATCCGGGTCCGCGCGGAGAAGGATGAGCGTGTCCTTGTCACGACGCTGACCAAGAAGATGTCCGAAGACCTCACCGACTACCTGCTCGATCTGGGCATCCGGGTGCGCTACCTGCACTCCGAGGTCGACACCATCCGGCGGATCGAGCTGCTCAAGGAGCTGCGGCAGGGGCACTACGACGTGCTGGTCGGCATCAACCTGCTCCGCGAGGGCCTGGACCTGCCCGAGGTGTCGCTGGTGGCGATCCTCGACGCCGACAAGGAGGGCTTCCTGCGCAGCGGGACCTCGCTGATCCAGACGATCGGCCGCGCGGCCCGCAACGTCTCCGGCCAGGTGCACATGTACGCCGACCGGATCACCCCGTCCATGGCCAAGGCGATCGACGAGACGACGCGCCGGCGGGCCAAGCAGGTCGCCTACAACCTCGAGCGCGGGTTAGACCCGCAGCCGCTGCGCAAGAAGATCGCCGACATCCTCGACGGCATCGTCCGCGACGACCCCGAGCTGGTCAGCGGCGGCCGCAACTCCTCCCGCGGCAAGGCGCCGGTGCCGGGCATGAGCTCGCCGGGCGGAACGGCCGGCAAGCACGCCAAGGAGCTGGCCGGGATGCCGCGGGCCGAGCTCGCGATCCTCATCCAGTCGCTGTCGGACCAGATGCACGACGCCGCCCGCGACCTGCAGTTCGAGCTCGCCGCCCGGCTACGCGACGAGGTCAACGAGCTCAAGAAGGAGCTCCGCGGGATGGACGCGGCAGGCGTGCGCTGAGGCCGTCCTCGTCGCGCCGGACCCGGCCCCGCCCCGTAGCGTGAGCGGCGCCGAACCCCCTTCCCCGAAGAGGTCCACCATCGCCCTGCCCCGCCTGAGCGCCGCCGTGGCCTGCGCAGCCCTTGTCCTCTCCCTGACCGCCTGCGGCGGCGACGACACCGCGACCGACGGCCCGCCGTCCGCCCCGGTCGGCGCGACGTTGCTCGCCACCGTCGGCACCGAGGACGACCCGCAGGCCTTCGAGATCGCGCTGACCACCGAGGACGGCGAGGAGGTTGTCTCGCTGGCCGCCGGCGAGTACACGATCGAGGTCACCGACTACGCGACCATCCACAACTTCGCGCTCACCGGCCCCGGCGTGGAGGAGCGCTCCTCGGTGCCCGATGCCGAACAGCTGACGTGGACTGTCACCCTGGGGGCCGGGGAGTACGACTACGTCTGCGACCCGCATCCGAACATGGCCGGCACCGTCTCCGTCTCCGCCTGATCGGCTGCCACCGGGCCTCCTCTCGCCGGGCGCAGGCCACGCGGCCGGTAGCGAGCCCGATCCCTGCTTGCTCCTGGACCGTAGGTAGCCTTGCCTGCTCCCGACCCGAGGAGCACGGTGGAGCGCACGGCAGCAGACGGTGGACGACCGCTGCGCATCGCGCTGACCAGCTACCGGAGCAAGCCGCACTGTGGCGGCCAAGGCGTCTACGTCCGGCACCTGTCCCGCGAGCTGCACGCCCTCGGCCACGAGGTCGAGGTGCTGTCGGGCCAGCCGTACCCGGAGCTCGACCGCGACGCTGACGGCAACGGCCCGACGCTCACCGAGGTCCCCAGCCTGGACCTCTACCGCGACGACGACCCGTTCCGCACCCCACGCCCGCGCGAGATCCGGGGCCCGCTGGACCTGCTCGAGGTCGCGATGATGTGGACCGCCGCCTTCCCCGAGCCGCTCACCTTCAGCCTGCGCGCCGCCAAGCTCCTCAGGGCACGAGACAGCAAGCCGGACGTCGTGCACGACAACCAGACCCTCGGCTACGGGCTGCTGCTGCTCCAGCGCGCCGGCTTCCGGGTCCTGGCGAC
>JAJAYV010000320.1 GCA_026786045.1 Frankiaceae bacterium
CCGGCCAGCAGCACCCGCCCGCGCCGCCACGACGTCGCCCGCCGGGCGCCGTAGCGGTAGGTCGTCTCGCGCACGACCCGCACGCCCGGCGGGAGCAGCGGGCGCGGGTCGAAGGCCGGCTCGTCGCGGCCGAGCAGCCACTCCCAGCGGTGGCCGCCGGGCAGCGGCATGTCGACGGCCGGCCGCGCCGGGTCGCAGGCGTAGGTGAAGCCGGGCCGGTCCACCGCGCCGTCGACGTCGACGACCAGCCACCGGCGCAGGTCGCGGCCGCCCCAGCCGATGCCCGCGCTGGTGCGCACCGTCGAGGACGCGCCATCGCAGCCGACCAGCCACGACGCCCGCACCGACGAGCCGTCGGACAGCCGGGCCGACACCCCGAGCGGGTCCTGGGCCCAGCCGTCCAGCGTCGTGCCGAGCCGCACCTCCACGTTCGGCAGCCCGGCCAGCACCGCACGCAGCCGCTGCTCGAGGGTCGGCTGGTGGAACAGCGCGAGCCCCGGCCGGCCGGCGACGCCGGGCGGGAAGCGCAGCTCGCCGACCTGCTGCCCGCCCGCGCCGAGGAAGCGCACCGGCACGTCGAGCACCGCGCCGTCGAGCAGGTCGGGGGCGGTCCGGCAGAGCAGCTCCTGCACCTCGTCGTCGGCGGCGACCGCGCGCGGCAGCGGGTGCACCTCGGTCGAGCGTTCCACGACGAGGACCCGGCAGTCCGCCGCGCCGAGCCGCGCGGCGAGCACGGCGCCGACCGGTCCGAGTCCGACCACGAGCACGTCGTACGGCTGCACCGCCACCTCCTCGCCACTAGCCTCAGGGCCATGCAGCCCCTGCGCTCGGTCATCCTCGCCGCCAGCCGCAACGCCACCGTCGAGCGGTTCGTCGCCGGCGCGCCCGTCAGCCGCAGCGTGGTCAAGCGGTTCGTCGCGGGTGAGACCGCCGAGGACGCGGTGCGCAGCAGTCGCGAGCTGCTCGCCAAGGGCCTGACCGTCAGCCTGGACCACCTCGGCGAGGACACCACCGACGCCGGCCAGGCCGACGCGACGGTCAAGGCGTACCTGCTCCTGCTGCAGCGGCTCGATGAGGCGGGGCTGACCAGCGGCGGGCGCACCGAGGTGTCGGTGAAGCTCTCGGCGGTCGGTCAGACGATCAGCGACGACCTCGCGCTCGAGGGCGCCCGCGTGATCTGCGCGGCGGCCGAGGCCGTCGGCACCACCGTCACCCTCGACATGGAGGACCACACCACGACCGACCGGACGCTCGCGACGCTGCGCACGCTGCGCCAGGACTTCCCGTCGACCGGCGCGGTCGTGCAGTCCTACCTGCACCGCACCGAGGAGGACTGCCGCGCGCTCGCGGTCGAGGGCTCGCGCGTCCGGCTGTGCAAGGGCGCGTACAAGGAGCCGGCGAGCGTGGCCTTCCAGAGCACGGAGGAGGTCGACGCGTCGTACGTCCGGTGTCTGCGGGTGCTCATGGCCGGGCCGGGCTACCCGATGGTGGCGACGCACGACCCGAAGCTCGTCGCCATCACCGACGAGCTCGGCAAGGCCCGCGAGAAGGGCAGCTTCGAGTACCAGATGCTCTACGGCATCCGCCCGATCGAGCAGGCCCGGCTGGCCGCGCAGGGCGACACGGTCCGCGTCTACGTGCCGTACGGCGACCAGTGGTACGGCTACCTCATGCGGCGGCTGGCCGAACGACCCGCCAACCTCGCCTTCTTCCTGCGCGCGCTGGTGAGCCGGCGATGACCGCGACCATCGGGCTGCTCGGCGTCGGCAAGCTCGGCGAGGCCCTGCTGTCGGGGCTGCTGCGCAGCGGGCTGCCGGCCGGGTCGGTGCTCGCCGCCGAGCGGCACCCCGAGCGCGCCACCGAGATCGCCGAGCGGTACGGCGTCCGGACGCCCACCCCGGAGGAGGCGACGGCGCAGGCCGACGTCGTGCTGCTCGCCGTGAAGCCACAGGACATGCGCGCGCTGCTCACCGACATCGCGGCGCACGTCCGGCCGGAGACGCTCGTCGTGTCCATGGCGGCCGGCATCACCACGGCGCTCGTCGAGGAGCTGCTCCCCGCGGGCACCCGCGTCGTGCGCGTCATGACCAACACCCCGGTCTTCGTCGACGAGGCGATGTCGGCGATCAGCGCCGGCTCGCACGCCGGCGCGGCCGACCTCCAGCTGGTCGAGGACCTGCTCACCCCCGTCGGCAAGGTGGTGCGGGTGCCCGAGTCTCAGCAGGACGCGGTGACCGCGCTGTCCGGCAGCGGACCGGCCTACTTCTTCTTCCTCGTCGAGGCGATGATCGACGCGGGCATCCTGCTCGGCCTGCCTCGCGCGGTCGCCGCCGAGCTCATCGTGCAGACCGCGGTCGGCTCGGCCCGGATGCTGCGCGAGTCCGGCGAGCACCCGGTGCTGCTGCGCGAGGCCGTCACCAGCCCGGGCGGCACCACCATCGCCGCGATCCGGACGATGGAGGACCACGGCGTCCGCGCGGCGATGCTCGCGGCGATCGAGGCCGCCCGCGACCGCTCCCGCGAGCTGGCCGCCGGGGGCTGAGGCCGGGCGTGCAGCCGGGCGGGGACGCCCCCCGCTCCGTAGGCTGAGGCGGTGAAGCGCCTGGTGCCCCTGCTCGCGTCTGCCGCGCTGCTCGTGGCCGGCTGCAGCGGCGGCGGCGACCCGGTCGTGCAGGTCGGCGAGGTGGGCCGCACCACCGTCGCCGAGACCGTCGACGCGCCCGGCACCGTCGGGGGGCGGGCGAGCGCGACCGTCGACGCGCCGGCCGACGTGCGGGTCGAGCAGGTGCTCGTCGCGGACGGCGCGGTCGTCGAGCCGGGCGCGGTGCTGCTGCAGCTGTCGTCGCCGTCGGCGGTCGCCCGGCTGCGCCAGGCGCAGGACGCCGCGGCAGCCGCCTCGACCGGCGACGTGCAGCTGCCGGCCGCCGACCTCGGACCGCTGCAGGACGCGCTCGACGCCGCCGCAG
>JAJAYV010000321.1 GCA_026786045.1 Frankiaceae bacterium
CCCCTTGCCGGGGCCCCGGAGGACTCGTAAATTAACGGGCGGGCCGGTCGCGAGGTCGTCGCCCGGCCCCGCCCCCCCCCCCCCCCCCCCCCCCGCGACCGCCCCGGCGGGCACGCCGAGCAGCGCCGCCACGAGGGCAGCGGTGATCGTCGTACGACGCAGCAGGCGCACGGAGCAGTGATCGGCAGCGGCCGCACGCGACTGGAGCGCGGCACTAGGGTGCGCAGGAGTCGAGCGAGGGAGCCAGGCGTGCGCATCGGAGTCCTGACCGGAGGGGGCGACTGCCCCGGCCTCAACGCGGTCATCCGGGCCGTCGTCCGGAAGGGCGTCGAGGTCCACGGCCACGAGTTCATCGGCTTCCGCGATGGCTGGCGCGGCCCGCTGGAGAAGGACACGATGCCGCTCGGCGTTGCCGAGACCCGCGGCATCCTGCCCCGCGGCGGCACGATCCTGGGCTCCAGCCGCACGAACCTCATGAAGGTCGAGGACGGCGTCGAGAAGGTCCGCCGCAACCTCGACGAGCTCGGCGTCGACGCGCTGGTCGCCATCGGCGGCGAGGACACCCTCGGCGTCGCCACGAAGCTCGCCGCGGCCGGGCTGAACGTCGTCGGCGTCCCCAAGACCATCGACAACGACCTCGGCGCGACCGACTACACCTTCGGCTTCGACACCGCGGTGCAGATCGCCGTCGACGCCATCGACCGGCTGCACACCACGGCCGAGTCGCACCACCGCGCGCTCATCGTCGAGGTCATGGGCCGGCACGCCGGCTGGATCGCGCTGCACTCCGGCCTCGCCGGCGGCGCCAACGTCATCCTCATCCCCGAGCGGCCGTTCGACATCGACAAGGTGTGCGAGTACGTCGAGGCGCGCTTCGCCCGGCAGTTCGCGCCGATCCTCGTCGTCGCGGAGGGCGCCCAGCCCAAGGAGGGCACCCTCGCGCTGCAGACCGGCGACGTCGACTCCTTCGGCCACGTCCGGCTCGGCGGCATCGGCCAGGTGCTGGAGCGCGAGATCGAGGCGCGCACCGGTTACGAGTCCCGGCAGACGGTGCTCGGCCACGTGCAGCGCGGTGGCACCCCGACGGCGTTCGACCGCATCCTGGCCACCCGCTTCGGCCTCGCGGCTGCGGACTGCGTCAACGACGGCGACAGCGGCAAGATGGTCGCGCTGCAGGGCACCGACATCGTGCGCGTCCCGCTCGAGGAGGCCACCCGCGAGCTGAAGACCGTGCCGGTCGAGCGCTACGCGGAGGCCGAGGTCTTCTTCGGCTGAGCATCTGGGCGGACCGCGGTCGCCTAGCCTTGAGCCGGTGACCGCGATGCTCGACGAACCCGCCGATCCGACCGCCGGGCTGGACCGCTGGCGGGACCTGCCTGCGCTGCAGCAGCCGTCCTGGCCGGACAAGGCCGCGCTGGCGGCGGTTTACGACACGCTCACCCAGGTCCCGCCGCTGGTGCAGCCGGGGGAGTGCGACCAGCTGCGTGAGCGGCTGGCCGCGGTCGCGCGCGGCGAGGCGTTCCTGCTGCAGGGCGGCGACTGCGCCGAGACCTTCGCGGCCAACACCGCCGAGGGGATCCGGGGCAAGGTCCGCACCCTGCTGCAGATGGCCGTGGTGCTCACCTACGGCGCGAGCGTGCCGGTGGTGAAGGTCGGCCGGCTGGCCGGGCAGTACGCCAAGCCGCGCAGCTCCGACGTCGAGAGCGCGACCGGCCTGCCGTCCTACCGCGGTGACGCTGTCAACGACCTCTACGGCGAGCGGGTGCCGGACCCGACCCGGATGGTGCGGGCCTACGCGAACAGCGCCGCGACGATGAACTTCATGCGCGCGATGGCCACCGACGGCAGCGCCGACCTGGCCGCCGTGCACGACTGGAACACCGCGTTCGTGCAGGCCAGCCCGGCCGGCCACCGCTACCAGGAGCTCGCCACGGACATCGAGCGGGCGCTGGCCTTCATGCGCGCCTGCGGCCTCGACATCGAGACCACCCCGCAGACCCACGGCGTCGAGCTCTACGCCAGCCACGAGGCGCTGCTGCTGGAGTACGAGCGCGCGCTGACGCGCACCGAGGCCGGTCGCACGCCGTACGACCTCTCGGCGCACATGGTCTGGATCGGCGAGCGGACCCGGGACCTCGACGGGGCGCACGTCGACTTCCTGTCACGGCTTTCGAACCCCATCGGCGTCAAGCTCGGCCCGACCACCGACCCCAGCACCGCGGTCGCGCTGTGCGAGCGGCTCGACCCGGACAGCGTGCCGGGCCGGCTCACCCTCATCACCCGCATGGGCGCGGGCAAGGTGCGCGACGTGCTGCCGCCGCTGGTCGAGGCCGTCGAGCGCGCCCGCGGTCCGCGCAGCGTGGTGTGGGAGTGCGACCCGATGCACGGGAACACCACCGAGACCGCGAACGGCTATAAGACGCGGCACTTCGATGACGTGATGGACGAGGTGCGCGGCTTCTTCGAGGTGCACGCCGGGGTCGGCTCGTGGGCCGGCGGCGTACACGTCGAGCTGTCCGGCGACGACGTCACCGAGTGCCTCGGCGGCGCCCAGCAGCTCACCGACGCCGACCTGGCCGGCCGCTACGAGACCGCCTGCGACCCGCGGCTGAACACCAGCCAGGCGCTCGAGCTGTCCTTCCTCGTCGCCGAGATGCTGCAGGCCCGCCGGGACCGGTAGGGCGCGCCCTACGGCTGGGCGTCGTACGCCGCCTCGGCGGTGACCTCGCCGTCGCCGGCGCGCACGACGTGCCGGCCGGGCAGGTTCTCCGGGTCGAAGGCGGCCAGCTCGGCGGTGAATCTGCCGCGGGCGTCGGCGCTGATGACCGCCTGCGATCCGGTCGGCCGGCCGGCCGGGTCGACGTACTCGATCAGCACCTCGACGCCGGCCGTCCACCCGGTGCCGTTCACGGTGAGCGGCTCGCCGTTCGGCCCCGACGCCGGGTCGAGCGTGATGGCCAGCGGCTCCGGCACCGGAGCGACCGTCGGCTCCGGCGACGGGGGCGGCGGCGACGAGGGCGGGATGACGAACACCGTCGTGCGCGGTGCGGGGAACTCCAAAGTCGGCGGGCTGACGGTCGCCGACGGCGCGGGCGGTGGCGGGCTGATCAGCTGGGCGTCCTCGGGCAGCGTGCCGGCGCCGGTCAGCTCGTCGGCGCCGGTCTGCGTGAGCAGCAGCCCGAGTCCGACGCCGAGGATCCCGGCGATCAGCAGCAGCAGCAGCACCAGCAGCAGCGAGAACGAGCGCGGCTCGACGTCCTCGTCCCACCCCTCGTCCTGGTAGGGGATGAGCAGCTCGGCGCTCACCGGCAGCGCGGCGTGCGCCGCAGTCTCGACGCGGGCAAGCACCCCGACGCGCTCGGCCTCGGGCAGCGCCACGACGGTCAGCCCGGTGAGGAGCAGGTGGGCCCGCTGCTGGGCGTCGGTGAGGCCGCGGCAGGCCTCGCACGAGAGCACGTGCCGCCGGGTGGTGGCGTCGCGGGCGGCGACCGGACCGCCCTCGCCGATGCGGGCCAGCGCTCCCACGTCGGACTGGTGGGCGGGCACGGCGGGCGCGGGGTCCTCGGAGACGCCCGGCAGGGACCCCCCCCCTGCGCCCCCGCCAAGCACCAAAGCGGACCCCGGGGAGGTGCCCCCCCCCCCC
>JAJAYV010000322.1 GCA_026786045.1 Frankiaceae bacterium
AGCTGGTCCTCACCCGTGCCGTCGACGCGCGGCGCGGTGGCCCGGACGACCGCGCGGGGCGCCTCGAGCGGCCGCGCCCACCCGGTGTCCAGGAGCAGCTGGGCCTCCGCGGTGCGGGCGTGGCCGCCGATAAGGAAGGCCGCGCCGGTGAGGTGGGCGCGCAGGGCTAGCACCTCGCGGACGTGCGGGTAGGGCGCGCGCGGCTCGGCGTGCAGGTCGTCGCCGTCGTCCCACACCACCACGAGCCCGATGTCGCGGACCGGGGCGAAGGCGGTCGCCCGGGTGCCGACGGCCACGGGCACTCCCCCGCGCAGCACCGAGAGCCAGCGGCGGTAGCGCTCGGCCGGGCCCAGGTCGGCGCTGAGCGAGGCGGCCGGCACCCCCGCCTCGGCCAGCGCACCGGTCACGCGGTCGAGGTCGCGCGCGTCGGGGACCACCACGACGGCCCCGCGCCCGCTCGCCGCGCAGGCCTGGACGGCGGCCGCCACCTCGTCCGGCCAGCTCGGCCCGGGCAGGGCGGACCAGACGGCCCGCGGCGACCGTCCCGCTGCCAGCGCGCTCAGGAACTCGGGGCCGGCGGTGTAGCGGCTCCAGCTGCCCGGGTCGGGCGCGTCAGGTGCGGCCGCCGGCTCGGGGTGCGGCTCGGCCTCCACACGGGCGTGCCGCGGCGGGACGGCCAGGCGCAACACGTCCGGCAGGGTGCCCGCACCGCGGTCTGCCACCGCCTTGGCCAGCGCGGCGATCTCGGGCGTGAGGACCCGCTCCGGGCTGACCACGCTGAGCGGGGTGAGCCGGCCGGCGTGCTCGCTCCGCTCGGCCCGCTCCAGCACCCAGCCGTCGACGAGCCGTCCCGCGAAGCGCACACGGACCCGTACGCCCGGCTGGGCCTGGTCGGCAGCCGCGGCCGGCACGGCGTAGTCGAAGGGCCGGTCGAGGTGGGTCAGCCCGGTGTCGACGGCCACCCGGGCGACGGGCAGCTCCTCGGCCACCGCCCCCGGCGGCTTGGCCCTCCTCGGGGCGCGCGGGGCCTTGAGCCCCAGCGGCAGCACCCCCTCCTCCGTCACGACCTGGAGGCTAGGCGCGCCGTCCGACGGCCTGCGGCCCGGGACGACGGGCGTCCGGGTCGTACTGGTCGTCGTGTCGGAAAAGCAGGCGTTCCGGCCTCGGATCCGACTCGACGATCAGTACGAGCCGCTGCCACGTCCTGCCCGCCGCTGCTGCCGCCGCCGGCAGCAGATCCGCATCGTCCGGGGTCACCTGCTCACAGGCAGCAGGTCGGTACGACGACGGCGGGACGGCCTACTGGCCGGCGGCCTTCTTCAGTAGCTCGGCGCGGTCGGTGCGCTCCCAGGTGAAGTCGGGCAGCTCCCGGCCGAAGTGGCCGTACGCCGACGTCTGGCTGTAGATCGGGCGCAGCAGGTCGAGGTCGCGGATGATCGCAGCCGGGCGCAGGTCGAACACCTCGGTGACGGCCGCCTGCAGGACCTCGTCGTCGACGACGCCGGTCCCGGCGGTGTCCACGAACAGCCCGACCGGCTCGGCCTTGCCGATCGCGTAGGCGACCTGGACCTCACAGCGGGGGGCCAGGCCGGCCGCGACGACGTTCTTGGCGACCCAGCGCATCGCGTAGGCGGCCGAGCGGTCGACCTTGGAAGGGTCCTTGCCGGAGAAGGCGCCGCCGCCGTGGCGGGCGTAGCCGCCGTAGGTGTCGACGATGATCTTGCGGCCGGTCAGGCCGGCGTCGCCCATCGGGCCGCCGATGACGAACTTGCCGGTCGGGTTGACGAGCAGCCGGTAGCCCTCGGTCTCGATGCCGAGGTCGGCGATCTCCGGTGCGACGACGTGCTCGGCGATGTCGGGGGTCAGCAGGCTGAGCAGATCGATGTCCTCGGCGTGCTGGGTGGACACCACGACGGTGTCCAGCCGGGTGGGGCGACCGTCGACGTACTCAATGGTGACCTGGGTCTTGCCGTCCGGGCGCAGGTAGGGCACGACCCCGTCCTTGCGGACCTGGGTGAGGCGACGCGAGAGCCGGTGCGCCAGCGCGATCGGCAGCGGCATGAGCTCGGGCGTCTCGTCGCACGCGAAGCCGAACATCAGCCCCTGGTCGCCGGCGCCCTGCTTGTCGAGCTCGTCCTGGTCGCCCTCGACGCGCGCCTCGTACGCCTCGTCGACGCCCTGGGCGATGTCGGGCGACTGCGCGCCGATGCTGACGCTGACGCCGCAGCTCGCGCCGTCGAAGCCCTTCTTGCTGCTGTCGTAGCCGATCTCGAGGATCCGGTCGCGCACGATGCTCGGGATGTCGGCGTAGGCCTCGGTCGTGACCTCACCGGCGATGTGCACCTGGCCGGTCATGATGAGCGTCTCGACGGCCACGCGGCTCTTGGGGTCCTGCGCCAGGAGCGCGTCCAGGATCGAGTCGCTGATGGCGTCCGCGATCTTGTCGGGGTGCCCTTCGGTGACCGACTCGGAGGTGAACAGGCGACGGGACACAGGGCTCCTCAGGGCGGATCACGCAGCAGGACTGGCAGCCGAGCCTAGCGGGCTACTCCCCCTCGCCCACCGACCGGCAGTCGACCAGGTAGGCCCCGCCGACGCGCGGGTCGTCCTCCGCGAGCCCGACGTCGTCGGTCCGGTCGGCGGCGGCCAGCTCGTGCCCGCGGACCTCGTACGTCGTCGCGCTCACGTCCCAGGCGCCGGTGTCCTGCCGCAGGGCGGTCCGCACGACGAGCCGGCCGGCGTCGGTGCAGGAGAAGCCCTCGCCGTGGGTGGCGCTGCCGCCGATCCCGAGCCGCACGGGCTGCCCGGCGAGCAGCAGCGGCGCGAAGGTGGTGCCGTCCCAGCGGTAGGGCGTCAGGAAGGTCGTCGACGAGCCGCGGGCGGTGCGGACGAACACCTCGGCACGACCGTCGCGGTCGACGTCCTCCGCCCCGGCGGCGACGGGCGGGGTGTCGGCGAGCACGGCGGCGGTGACGGTGCGGCCGTCCCCGGACAGCTGCACCGAGACCTGCTCGCCGACGGTGACGGCGGCGGGCGCGCCGTCCCCCGCGCCGTCCCCCGGGGAGGCCGGCCCCGCGCGGGGCGGGGCGGCCCGGGCCCCCGGGGGCAGCGGCGCCCGGGGCCCGGGGGGGGGGGGGG
>JAJAYV010000323.1 GCA_026786045.1 Frankiaceae bacterium
GAGCGACGTCTACGCGATGGGCGGCCGGCCGGTCGTCGCCGTCAACCTGGTCGGCTGGCCGCGCGACAAGCTGCCCAAGGAGCTGCTGGCGGAGGTGCTGCGCGGCGGCAACGACGTGGCCCGGCAGGCGGCCTGCTTCGTCGCCGGCGGCCACAGCATCGACGACCCCGAGCCGAAGTACGGCATGGCCGTCACCGGGCTGGTCGACCCGGATCTGCTGCTGCGCAACGACTCCGCCGCTGTCGGGCTCCCGCTGACGCTCACCAAGCCGCTCGGCGTAGGAGTGCTCAACAACCGGCACAAGAGCACGGGTGAGGTCTTCGCGCACGCCGTCGACTCCATGGCGTCGCTCAACCGCGCCGCCAGCGAGGCGGCTGTCGTCGCCGGGGCGCGGGCCGCCACGGACGTCACCGGCTTCGGACTGCTGGGCCACCTGCACAAGATGATGCGGGCGAGCGGCACCACCGCGGTGGTGGACGCGGCGGCGGTGCCGTACCTGGAGGGGGCGCGCGAGGCGCTGCGCGACGGCTACGTCAGCGGCGGGACGCGCCGCAACCTCGAGTGGGTGCAGCCGCACCTGGCCTCGGCGGTGGACGACGACGAGCTGCTGTTGCTCGCCGACGCGCAGACCAGCGGCGGCCTGCTCGTCGTCGGTCAGGTCCCCGGCTACCCGGTGGTCGGTGAGGTCGTCGCCCGGCGCGCTCAGGTCACCCTCGAGGTGCGCTGATCCGCGGCACGGTGCTGGCGCCGCCGGGCGGCAGACCGTACGATCCGCGCCCAGAGCGAGGAGCTTTCATGCCCGTGTTCATGGTGGAGCGCCGGTTCGCGGACGACCTCGACGTCGACGCCGACTCCGCGGAGGGCATCAACCGGATCAACGCTGACGAGGACGTCAGCTGGCTCTACTCCTTCCTGTCGGCGGACAAGCGCAAGACCTACTGTCTGTACGAGGCGCCGTCAGCCGAGGCGATCCGGCGCGCCGCCGCTCGGGCCGGCCTGCCGGCCGACGTCATCGTCGAGGTCACCGGCCGCATCCAGCCCGACGGCTCGATGACGGGAATCTGAGCCGCTCCCTACCGCAGCAGGTCGTGGGCCGCGGCGTAGACCGCGGCCTGCGTGCGGTTCGTCGTGCCGGTTTTGGCCAGGATGCTGCGCACGTGGTTGGCCGCGGTGTGCTCGCTGATGCACAGCCGCTTGCCGATCTCGCGGTTGAGCAGCCCCTCCCCTAGCAACCGCAGCACCGCAGTCTCCCGGTCGGTGAGACCGTCGCGGTGCTGCTCCGGCACACGCCCCGTCGACCGGCTGACCAGCCGCAGCGGGCGCACCAGTCCCAGCGGCTCGGCCAGTGCCCGGGTCCGGCGCACGAGCGCCTCGACCTCCTCGCGGTCCGCCCCGGCCCGACGTCGGTGCACGACCGTGGCGGCCAGCGTGTGCGCCTCGTGCACGACCGCTCCGGTACGCCGGTCGAGCGCCAGTGCGGACGCGAGCTCCTGCTCCGCGCCCGGGCGCCCGAGCAACGAGTCGACCGCGCCGAGATAGCGGTCGGCGCTGCCGAACAGGGCGACGAACTGCCCCGCGACCAGATTGAGGCCGGCGTACTCCGCCAGCTCGGGTCGGAGCCGTTCGGCGGCGGCGGCGTCGCCGAGGTGCAGCGCCGCCTCGACGAGGAAGGCAAGGACCGCCGGCCACTGGGCCGAGTCGCGGTAGAGCGCCAGGCCGTCCGCCAGCAGCCAGTGCAGCAGCCGGGCCGCCGGCTCGTCGAGCTCGAGCTCGGTGTAGAGAGCGAGCAGTCCCGGCGCCCAGTGCTCCGTCGGCGCCTCCGTGCCCGTGATCAGCGGGCGGACCCGCTGCACCGCACCGGACTCCCGGCGCAGCATGAACGTCTGCACGGCGGACGGCCCCTCGGTGCCGTCCGTGCCGCACCGGTCGCCGAGCTCGAGCAAGGCGGCGCAGGTGCGCTGCGCTGCGGCGAAGTCGCCGGACACGAACTGCCGGCCGTACTCCAGGCACCCGGCCATGTACTCGAAGAAGCCCTGCCCTGTGCCCTGCGACATGCGGACGAGATCGGTCTGCGCGTGGGCCCAGCCGTCCGGGTCGCCCTGGACGTAGGAGATGATCCCGCGGTAGTAGGCGGCCGGGCCGAGGTGGCCGAGGTCGCCGGTGCGGTGGGCGAGCGCCGAGAGCTCGGTGGCCCGCGCGAGCTTGTCCGGCACGTCCTGCGGACGCAGGCCGTGCCACAGGCTGGCCTGCAGTGCGTGGGCGAGCAGCCCGTCGTCGCCGAGCCGCCTCGCCCGCACCACGGCGTCGGCGCCCACGCTGCGCGCCGACTCGGTGTCACCCGTGAAGGCCAGGGCGCGTCCCAGGCTCGCCAGCGCCCGGATCCGCAGCGGGTCGTCCTGGTCCGGCGGCCCCGTGCCGAGCGCGCTCGAGAGCAGCTCGACGGCGCGGTGGCCGGGCAGGCCCGGGCGCCAGGCCGCGGCCTCGTAGAGCACGGCGCCCTGCAGCTGCGTGCGGGGATCGGCCGATCCGGCCACCTGCTCGGCCAGCTTGCGCGCACGCGCGAAGTCGCCGCCCAGCAGGTGGCTGCGCGCAGCGGACAGCCGCAGCACCTCCTGCTGCGCCGGGTCTTCGCTCAGCCCGGCGGCCTGCTCGTAGCCGCGCGCGGCATCCTCGTGCGCCAGGGCGCGCGCCGCACCCTGCGCGGCTTCGACCAGGTAGTGCACGGCCTGGTCGCCGAAGCCCAGGGCGTGCGCCTGGCTGTAGTGGTGCGCCAGCGCCTGGACCTTGCCGGCTGAGCTCCCGGGGCGGGCCTCCAGCACAGCAGCCACCCGGGCGTGCTGGCGCGCGCGCCTCGAGGGCGGCAGCAGCTCGGTCACGGCCTGCCGGGCCAGGGCGTGCGGGAACCGGTACCGGCCGGGCGCCACGCACTGCAGCAGGCCGTACGCCACGCCGTGGTCGAGGGCGCTCAGGGTCGTGTCGCTGCTCCAGGCCGACGCCGCCTGCAGAGTCGCGACGTCCACCTCCTCCCCGACCACGGCGGCCAGCTCGAGCGTCTGGCGCTGCGGTTCCGACAGCTCGAGCAGTCGGCTGTGGAGCGCGTCGCGGATGGAGCGGGGGGCTTCGGCGGGCGCGCGGTCCAGCGCCGAGAGCCCGCCGCGCGCCGACACGTCGCGCCAGACCTCGCGCAGGAAGAACGGGTTGCCGCCGGTCAGGTCGCGCAGGACCGCGGCCGGCCCGCGTGCCCGGTGCAGCGGCACGCCGGCCTGCCGCACGAGGAAGTCGGCGATGTCCTCGGTCCGCAGCCCGTCCAGGTCGAGCCGCCGCACGCCGTCGAGCCGGTACAGCCGCGACACGGTGCCGGTCAGCCGCGCGGACGCGTCGGGCGCCGTCGTCCGGTGCGTGACGAGCACGAGCACCCGCGACTCGGTCATCCGCTCCACCAGGTAGGTGAGCAGCTCCAGCGCCGGCGGACCGGCCCAGTGCACGTCCTCCAGCGCCAGCACCAGCGGTTGGGCCCGGCTCCGCTGCACCAAGGCGTCGACGACGCCGTCGTACACCTGACGCCGGTGCTCGGGACGGTCCGAAGCCTCGCGCTCCGTCGTCCGACCGGCCACGACCCGCAGTCCTTCCACGGCGGCGTCCCCGACCGGCAGGTCGGCCAGCAGCGCCTCGACGGGCTCGACGAAGGGCTGGTAGGGCAGCCCCAGGTCGGCCACGCAGCTGCCGACGAGGACGCACGCCCCCTGCGCGTCCAGGCCGGTGCACTTCTCGGCGAGCAGCCTGGACTTGCCTGCCCCCGGCTCGCCGCCGATCACGACCACCTGACGGTCGCCGTCCAGGACGCGCGACCAGGCGTCGTCGAGCACGGCCAGCTCGGGAGAGCGGCCCACCAGCACAGGCTGGGCCGTGCCGGTCCACCGCAGCGGCAGGCGGGGACGTGCCGGAGCAGCCACCTGTCGACGGTAGACCCGCGCCCCGCGTCGCGTCGAGGATGGCGCGGACTGATCAGATCTGATCAGGCGGTCC
The DNA here is from genome assembly GCA_026786045.1 of Frankiaceae bacterium. Lineage (GTDB taxonomy): Bacteria > Actinomycetota > Actinomycetes > Mycobacteriales > SCTD01 > SCTD01. Next base: position 4,027 of record JAJAYV010000323.1, read on the forward strand.
GCTCAGCGATGTCGATCAGTCCTGGTCATGTGCTGCGGCACCGTTCCTCCTAGCGTCGCTGCTCCCAGGCCGAGCGCACGAGGAGCAGCGATGACGGCAGTAGCAAGGCAGGTGCTTGAAGAGCGGGTGCGAGGACAGGTCGTGCGCCCGGAGGACGCCGACTACGAACAGGCCCGCCGGGTCTACAACCACATGATCGATGCGAGGCCCGCCGCGGTGGTGCGGTGTGCGGGCGTCGACGACGTGGTCGCCGTGGTGCGCTACGCCGCCGAGTCCGGGACCGCTCTCGCCGTGCGCGGCGGCGGCCACAGCGTGCCGGGCTTCGGGACCGCGGACGGCGCGGTCGTCGCCGACCTGTCGCGCATGGCGGACGTGGTCGTCGACCCGGTCGCACGCACCGCGACAGCGGGTGGCGGGTCGACCTGGGCGAGCTTCAACGACGCCACGGGCGCGCACGGCCTGGCGACCACCGGAGGGATCATCTCCACCACCGGTGTCGGCGGCCTGACGCTCGGCGGCGGCATCGGCTACCTCAGCCGCGGCTACGGCCTGTCGTGCGACAACCTGCTGTCGGCGCAGGTCGTGACCGCCGACGGCTCGGTGCTCACCGCCAGCGAGCAGGAGCACCCGGACCTGTTCTGGGCCCTGCGCGGTGGCGGTGGCAACTTCGGGGTGGCCACCGAGCTCACCTTCCGGCTGCACCCGGTCGGTGACATCTACGGCGGCCCGATGTTCTTCGAGCTCCGCGACGCCGTCGCGCTGCTGTCCTACTTCCGGGACTTCATCAGGGACGCCCCGCGGGAGTACGGCGGCTTCCCCGCCTTCCAGATCGCCCCGCCGCTGCCCTTCGTGCCGCCGGACCGGGTCGGCGACACCTTCGTCGCGTTGGTCTCCTGCTGGACCGGGTCGGTCGCCGAGGGGGAGCGGATCCTGCGGGGCTTCCGCGAGGTCGCGGCGCCGGTGGCCGAGCACGTCGGCGTGATGCCCTACGCCGCGCTCAACAGCGCCTTCGACCCGCTGGTGCCGCCCGGGCTGCAGCACTACTGGAAGGCCGCGTTCGTCACCGAGCTGACCGACGACGCAATCCTGGCCCACGTCGAGCACGGCGCCCGGGTCCCGACGGTCAACTCGACCGTCCACCTCTACCCGATCAATGGGGCCTGCCACGATGTCCCCGCGGACGCCACGGCGTTCGGACACCGGGAGGCGATGTTCGCGCCCGTGATCGCCGGCATGTGGCCGGACCCGGCCGACAACGCCCGCAACACCGCCTGGGTCAAGGACTACTACGCCGCGGTGGCGCCGCACTCGCAGGCCGGCGGCTATGTCAACTTCGCGTCCTCGGACGACCAGGCCCGGGTGGCCGACAACTACGGCGCCAACTACGCGCGGCTGCTCGAGGTCAAGCGCCGCTACGACCCGGACAACCTGTTCCGCCTCAACCAGAACATCGTGCCCTGAGCGGCACGCCCACCCACCCACCCACCCACCCACCCGTGACACCCAGGAGGAAGCATGCGTGCCATCGACCGGACCGACCTGCCCATGGCGATCGAGGGGGGAGGTGTCGAGTTCCGGACGGACCGGGCGGGTGACCAGAGCATCGCGTGGGTGCGGTTGCCCGCAGGAGCCGACCTGCGGCCCGGCCTCGTCGGCCTACCCGACGACCTGTGCGCGTGCCCGCACTGGGGCTACATGGTCTCCGGCCGCCTGCTGATGCACGGCAAGGACGGCGACACGACGTACGAGGCCGGGCAGGCCTTCTACTGGGCGCCCGGGCACGCACCGGAGGCCCTGACGGACTGCGAGTACGTGGACGTCTCTCCGACGGCCGAGCTCGAGCCGGTCGTGCGGCACCTGCAGGGCGCCGGTCCGGCCTGAGCCACCAGACCACGCAGCCGGGCCCCCGGGCGGGAACCCGGCTGCGCGAGGGCCGACCGGTGGTCGGTCAGCCGGTGAACAACGCGGCGGCCTTCTTGGCCGTCTCGAAGATCCCGTAGGCCAGTGGGATCCCGACGAAGGCCCAGGCGAAGGCGAGCTTTCCGCCCATGCCGGCGCTGGCGTGCTCGTCGTGGTGCTGCTCGGTGCGGGTGCTCATCGCTGCTCCTCCGTGGTGCTGCCGGCGCTGCTGCTCGTGCTGCGGGCGGGACCGCCCACGCCGGCGGTCGCCAGCTCGGGCGCGATGTTCGGGTCGCCCTTCTCGTGATACGTGTCAGAGACCGGTCGCACGAGCAGGTTGGCGATGAAGCCGACGACCAGCAGGCCGACCATGACGAGCAGCGACAGCCGGTAGGCCGCGGCGCCCTCCAGCCCGTTGTCGCGCTGGCCCTCCGTGATGACGTTGACGATCAGCGGTCCGGCCACACCGGCCGCCGACCAGGCGGTGAGCAGTCGGCCGTGGATCGCGCCGACCTGGAAGGTGCCGAACATGTCCTTGAGGTAGGCCGGGATGGTGGCGAAGCCACCGCCGTAGAAGGACAGGATCAGGCAGGCCAGGATGACGAAGACGGGCACGGAGGTGTCACCGGCGGTGGCCAGGAAGAAGAACAGCACCGCCCCGACGCCGAGGTAGATCATGTACGTGGGCTTGCGTCCGATGACGTCGGAGGTCGAGGACCAGACGAAGCGGCCAGCCATGTTGAACAGTGACAGCAGGCCGACGAAGCCGGCAGCCGTGGCGACGGTGACGCCGTCGGGGAAGAAGTCCCGGATCATCGGAGCCGCCTGCTCCAGGATGCCGATGCCGGCGGTCACGTTGCAGAACAGGACCACCCACAGGCACCAGAACGCACGGGTCCTGATCGCGTTGTCGGCCGAGATGTTGGCCGTGGTCATCATCTTGTTGCCGTCGGCCTCCTTGGGGCTCCAACCCGCGGGCTTCCACCCGGTCGGTGGGACGCGCACCGTGAAGACGCCGAACATCATGAAGACCAGGTAGCCCAGGCCCAGCGTGACGAAGGCGGGCACGATGGCGTCGGTGGGCACAGCTGGCGCGCCGCTGGCGTCGGCCGGCAGACTGCTGTAGCCGGCGAGCAGTCGGGCCGACAGCGCCGAGGCGATGAAGGCGCCACCACCAAAGCCCATGATGGCCATGCCGGTCGCCAGGCCCGGGCGATCCGGGAACCACTTGATCAGGGTCGAGACCGGCGAGATGTAGCCGATGCCCAGCCCGATGCCGCCGATGAAGCCGTAGCCGAAGTAGAGCAGCCACAGCTGCTCGGTGGCCACGCCGACCGAGCCGATGAGCAGCCCGGAGGAGAAGCAGACCGCCGACAGGAACATCGCCTTGCGCGGCCCGCTGCGTTCCATCCACTTGCCGCCGAAGGCCGCGGACAGGCCGAGCATCACGATCGCGATGCTGAAGACGATCGCGATCGCGGTCTCGCTGGTCTCGAACTTGGCCACCAGTGGGGTCTTGAAGACGCTCAGCGCGTAGACCTGGCCGATGCACAGGTGGATCGCCAGAGCGGCCGGTGGCACCAGCCACCGGCTGTACCCCGGGCCGGCAACAGATCGCTCCCGGTCCAAGAACGACAGCGTGGGCATAGCTACCTCATCTCCTGTGCGGTGCCGACAGGCGAGCGCCCGTCCTTCGCGGGGGCGGTGCTGGTGGCGCGGGGGGCTCTGGCATCGAGGCGCTCGCGCTGGGGGACGACGGTGTAGCGGGGGTCGCGCGCCGACGCCTGGCCGGCGTCGAAGATGCCGAAGCGCAGGCATGCGGACCCGGCCATGAGCGCGGCGCCGGACACGGCGGCAGCCGTGCGGCTGCGGCCGCCGAGCAGCGCCGCACCGGCAGCACCGGCGATCGTCAGGACCTGGCTGGCGCGCATGAGCTGACCGGCGTGACCGGCGTGCAGCGGCTCGGCGGTGATGCCCATGGCCTGCTCCATGCGGCGTTCGAAGGCCAGCTCGAGCAGCGCACCGCCGACGGCGAGGCGGCGGGCAGGCCCGGCCTCCGACAACGGGGCGCCGATCATCCCGAGGCCGCCGGACGCGGCGCAGGCCGAGCCGACGAAGACGAAGGGCAGCTGCCGGTGCGCCTCGTGCCAGGTGGGCGTCGCGGTGTCCGACAGCAGCACCGCGGTGTAGGAGGCGACGGCCGGGGCGAAAGCGGCCGCGACCAGGCCCGCTGGGGTGCCGGAGGCGCCGAGCAACCGACCGAGCACCCCGGTTCGGATCCGCCGGGGCAGCAGCCCGCGGAGCTCGGACGCCGCAGCGAGGCCCGCGAAAGGGCCGTAAGCGGTGAGGATCCAGGTGCCGATCGACATCGGCGAGGTCACCTTGACCACGCGCAGCATGTTGAGGAAGCGCTCCGGGCGGCCGAGATCGCGGACTAGCGCGGCCATGCTCAGCGTCAGGCCGACGACGGCGCCGAGCCGTCCGGTGCGGCGCAGCGCCGGACGGTCGGTCAGGTCGGCCCCGGCGGCGAGCAGCGAGGAGCCGGCCGCGACACCGCCCAGGAACAGGTAGGCGGGGATGTCGTGCTCCCACGGCGACGCTTTGACGATCGGACGGCCGTAGTACGAGGTGAACTCCGCCGGCGGGACGACGGCGTTCTTGTCCCCGCGCCTGCCCTTGCTCACCGACGCCCGCCGAAGACCGCCGCCGCGCCGGCCAGCATCGTCAGCGCGGCGAGGCCGGCCTTGCGCCACATCTCCGGCAGGTCGCGGGTGGTGACGACCGGGTCCGGCGGCAGGCCGTAGACCTCCGGCTCGTCGAGCAGCAGGAAGAACGCCCCGAGCCCGCCGATGCCGTCGTGGGTGTCGTGGCCGTAGAGCCGCGCGTCGTGCACGCCCTGCTCGTGCAGCGCGTCGACCCGCGCCTGCGCGCGCTCGCGCAGCTCGTCGACGTCGCCGTACTGGATCGACTGGGTAGGGCAGGCCTGCGCGCAGGCCGGCTCCAGGCCGTCGCCGATCCGGTCGTAGCAGAGGGTGCACTTCTGGGCGATGCCCTCGTTCTTCGTGACGCCCTTCTCGCCGACCCTGCGGTCGATGACGCCGAAGGGGCAGGCCGGCACGCAGTAGCCGCAGCCGTTGCAGATGTCGTCCTGCACGACGACGGTGCCAAACTCGGTGCGGAACAGCGCGCCGGTCGGGCAGACGTCGAGGCACGCGGCGTGCGTGCAGTGCTTGCAGACGTCGGACTCCATGAGCCACCGGAACTCCGTGCGCTGCGCACCGTCGGCGGCGCCGGGCAGGACGCTCAAGGGCATGCCGAGCTCGACCGGGGCCGGCTTGGCCGGTGGGACGGGCTGGCCGAGCAGGGCGAGACCGGAGTGGTCGGTGCCGAGCGCGTTGCGGTCCCCCACCAGCGCCGAGTCGGCGGTGCGGTTGAGCACGTCGGTCATGGCGGGACCTGCTGCGGTACCGGCCATCCCGGCGTCCTGGTGCCCGAAGGACTTCGGCTGCTCGATGAACTTCACGTGCCGCCAGGTGCTGGCGCCCAGCGCGCCGGTGTTGTCGTAGGAGCTGCCGAGCATGAGCAGGCCGTCCTCGGGGACGGCGTTCCACTCCTTGCACGCCACCTCGCAGGCCTTGCAGCCGATGCACACCGACGTGTCGGTGAAGAAGCCCTTGCGCGGCTGGTCGTCGCGCCACCCGGCGTCGGGCGCCGGGTCGAGGGGGCCGTAGAAGGAGTTGCTCACGCGCGGTCCCTGCTCTCGTGCACGACGTCGCCGGGGACGCGGCGGACCTGCTGGTTGCCGGTCTCGACCGACACCCCGGCCCGGCTGCGGTAGGCCTCGACGTGCCGGAGCAGCGCCGGCCCGGTCGGGCGGCGCCCGGCGGTGATGTCGCAGCTGCCCGCCTTGCTCTCCTGGATGTGCACGTTGGCGTCCAGCACGAGCCCCAGCAGGTCGTTGGCCGAGTCGCCGGTCACGTAGGCGTCGCTGCCCACGCCCCAGTGGTACGGCAGCCCGATCTGGTGGATGACCTTGCCGCCGACGTGCAGCGGCGTGACGCGGTCGGTGACGAGCACCCGGGCTTCGATGGCGGTCCGCGCCGTCGTGATGGTCGCCCAGCCGAGGTTGTCCAGGCCCCGCTCGGCGGCCAGCTCCGGCGACACCTCGCAGAACATCTCCGGCTGCAGCTCGGCGAGGTAGGGCACCCAGCGACTCATCCCGCCGGCGGTGTGGTGCTCGGTGAGCCGGTAGGTCGTGAAGACGTACGGGAAGACGTCGTCGCCCGGCTCGCCCGCCGACGGGTTGGACAGGTTGTCCTTGCGCTTGATGATCTGGCGCGTCGGGCTGGCCTGCACGGTGTAGAGCGGGTTGCTCACCGGCGACTCGTGCGGCTCGTAGTGCGTCGGCATCGGTCCGTCGATCAAGCCGCTCGGGGCGTAGAGCCACCCCTTGCCGTCGGCCTGCATGATGAACGGGTCGTCGCCGGCCAGCCCTTCCGGACCGCCTGTGCCGGCCGGGGGCCGGTACGACGGCGGCTTGGAGACCTCGAAGTCGGGCACGTCGTAGCCGGTCCAGCGACCGGCGCCGTCGTCGAGCTCCTGGTCCCACCACACGTAAGCCTTGCGCTCGCTCCACGGCTTGCCGTCGGGGTCGGCGGACGCGCGGTTGTAGAGGGTGCGCCGGTCCATCGGCCAGGCCCACGCCCACTCGGCGGCGACCCAGTCCTGCTCCTGCCCCGGCTTTCGGCGGGCGGACTGGTTGACGCCGTCCTTGTAGATGCCGGAGTAGATCCAGCAACCGCCGGAGGTGGAGCCGTCGTCCTTCATGGACGTGAAGCCCGGGAGCATCTGCCCGGCCTTCTCACCCGTCTCGAAGCGGCCGTTGATCTCGGCCAGGACGGACTCGCCGTCGACGTCGCCGTGCTCGTCCACCCGGTAGCCCCAGGTGAGGTCGAGCAGCATCCGGTCCTTGGGATCGGTCGACCCGGCCAGCCGTTCGCGCAGCCGCACGCCGAGCTCGTAGTAGAAGTCGAGCTCCGGTCGCGCGTCGCCCGGCGGGTCCACCGCCTTGTGCCGCCACTGGACCATCCGCTGGGTCTGCGTGAACGACCCGGCCTTCTCCACGTGCGTGGCGGCCGGCAGGAAGAAGACCTCGGTCTCGATGTCCTCGGTGCGCAGCTCGCCGGTGGCGATCTCTGGCCCGTCCTTCCAGAACGTCGCGGACTCGATCATGTTCACGTCGCGGACGACCAGCCACTTCAGGCCGGCCAGGCCCATCCGGTGCATCTTGGCCTGGGCCGACCCGACGGCCGGGTTCTGCCCGACGAGGAAGTAGCCCTCGACCTTGCCATCGATCTGGTCCATCACGGTCTGGTAGGTGCCGTGGTCGCCGGTCAGCTTGGGCAGCAGGTCGAAGCAGAAGTCGTTCTCGGGCTGCGCCGCGTCGCCGTACCAGGCCTTGAGCAAGTTGACGGAGTAGGAGCGGGCCCCGGTCCAGAAGCCCTTCATGCCAGGCTCGCTGATGGTCGCGACGTAGTCGTCGAGGCTGTCGTGCTCCCCCGCGACCGGCATCGGCAGGTAGCCGGGCAGCAGGTTGAACAGCGTCGGGATGTCGGTCGAGCCCTGGATGCTGGCGTGGCCGCGCAGCGCCATGATGCCGCCACCGGGCCGCCCCATGTTCCCCAGCAGCAGCTGGATGATGGCCGAGCCGCGGATGTACTGGACGCCGGTCGAGTGGTGCGTCCAGCCGACGGAGTAGACCCACGCGGTGGTCCGCTCGCGGCCGCTGTTCTCGGTCACCGCCTCGCACACGGCGAGGAACTGTTCGACCGGCACACCGGTGACCTGCTCGACCATCTCCGGGGTGTAGCGGGCGTAGTGCCGCTTGAGCACCTGGTAGACGCAGCGCGGGTGCTGCAACGTCTCGTCGCGTTCCACGCGGGAGGTCTCGAGCGTCGCGCCGCGGCCGCCCAGCTCGTGACCGCTGTTGGTCTCGCCGGCGTCGTCGGGATCCTGCCCGCGCGACCCAGCCTCCTGGCCGTGACCGGCGTACTGCCAGGACTCCCCGTCGTAGGAGGCCGTCTCCGGGTCGTAGCCGGAGAACAGGCCGTCGAGGTCCTCGGTGTCGACGAAGTCCGCACGCAGGATCGTGGCGGCGTTGGTGTACGCCACGACGTACTCGCGGAAGTCCTTCTCGTTCGACAGGATGTAGTTGACGACGCCGCCGAGGAAAGCGATGTCGCTGCCGACCCGGATCGGGACGTGCTGGTCAGCCAGCGCCGACGTGCGCGTGAACCGCGGGTCGATGTGGATCACTTTGGCGCCGCGCATCTTCGCCTCCATGACCCACTGGAACCCGACCGGGTGGCACTCGGCCATGTTCGAGCCCTGGATGACGATGCAGTCGCTGTTCGCCAGGTCCTGCAGGAAGGACGTGGCTCCGCCGCGTCCGAACGAGGCCCCCAGACTGGGGACGGTGGCGCTGTGTCATATGCGGGCCTGGTTCTCGACCTGGATCGCGCCCAGGGCCGTGAACAGCTTCTTGATGAGGTAGTTCTCCTCGTTGTCCAGCGTCGCGCCGCCGAGCGAGGCGAATCCGAGGGTGCGGTTGACCTTCTTGCCCTCGACCTCGCTCTGCCAGGTGCGCTCGCGGGTGTCGAGCATCCGGTCGACGATCATGTCCATGGCGCGCTCGAGCGGGAGGTCCTCCCACTCCGTGCCGCGAGCGCGGCGGTAGCGGACCGTCGTGACCCGTCGGTCGCCGTTGACGAACTGCTCGCTCGCGCTGCCCTTCGGGCAGAGCCGACCGCGGGAGACAGGCGAGTCGGGGTCGCCCTCGATCTGCACGACCTTCTCGTCCTTGACGAAGACCCGCTGGCCGCAGCCGACGGCGCAGTACGGGCAGATGCTCTGCACGACGCGGTCGGCGGTGGCGGTGCGCGGGCGCAGCGCGGCCGTGTGGGCGCTCTGCGCGGCGGCGCCGCGGCCGAGGGGGTCGGTGCCGGTGACCTGACGGACCACGGGCCAACCGAGGAACGCGTCCCGCAAGCCCATCTGCTGCTCCCCTGCTCGCCTGCTGTGACTTCGGCCACGTACCCAACCGGCCGGTCCCCACGCTCGCCAGCAACAACGCAACCGGTGCGGTGAGTGGTTGCCTTTCGGCGCCGAGCGGTAGGGCTGTCATACCCCCGTCACTCCTGGAGGAGCAACCGTGCAGCAGCGCACCTTGGCCGACCGCAGCGTCGGCGCCATCGGCCTGGGCGGGATGCCCCTGTCCGTCGAAGGCCGACCGGACCGGGACCGCGCCGTCCGGACCGTGCACGCCGCGCTCGACGCCGGCGTCACGCTGCTGGACACCGCCGACGCCTACTGCCTCGGGCACGACGAGGTGGGCCACAACGAGCGGCTGCTCGCCGAGGCCGTCTCGTCGTGGGGCGGTGACCGCAGCAGCGTGCTCATCGCGACCAAGGGCGGCCACACCCGGCCGCCGGACGACTCGTGGGCGCTCGACGGCAGCCGCGCCTACCTGCGCGCCGCCTGCGAGGCGTCGCTGCGGGCGCTCGGCACGAACGCGGTCGACCTCTACCAGCTGCACCGGCCCGACCCGCAGGTGCCGTACGCCGAGTCGGTGGGCGCCCTGGAGGAGCTGCGCCAGGAGGGCAAGGTGCGCGCCGTCGGCATCAGCAACGCCAACCCCGAGCAGATCCGGCTCGCGGCGTCGATCACCCCGCTGGCGGCCGTGCAGAACGAGCTCTCCCCGGCGTTCCGGTCGAGCCTGCCGGAGCTTGAGCTGTGCACCGAGCTCGGCATCGCCTTCCTGCCCTGGTCCCCGCTCGGCGGCATGGGCGGCGCGGCGGCCCTGGGCACCGAGCATGCGGTGTTCGGCGAGGTGGCCCGCGCGCGCGGGGTGTCTCCGCAGCAGGTCTGCCTCGCGTGGCTGCTCGCGCTGTCGCCCGTCGTGATCCCCATCCCGGGCTCCAGCCGCCCGGAGTCGATCACCGACTCCGCGCAGGCGGCCGCCCTCGTGCTGACCGGCTACGAGAGGGGCGTCCTGGACGGCACCGTCTCGGTCTAGCCTCGCTCGGGCAGGAAGCCGACGACGCCGAGATCCCCGTTGTCGTTGATGCACTGCTGCAGCGCGGCCTCCTGCGCCGCAGTGGTGTCGCCGATGTCGAAGCGCACCGGGAAGCGGCCCTGGATCGCCGGGTCGGGGTTGCCGCGGTCCGGCACGACGGTCACGCCCGGCAGGTCGCCGCAGGCGTCCTTGAGCGCCTGGCGCGCCTCCTGCCCGGCGTCCTGCTTCATCGTCACGACCAGCACCCGCTTGTCGCCGGCGAACAGGTAGTTGGTGAAGGCGGGGAACAGGATCCCGGCCAGCGCCAGGGCGAGGAAGGTGATGACGACGACCCGCGTGCGCCGCCGGGCGTCGCTCCACCACGGCCCCGCCTGCACGGGCGTCTGCTCCTCGGTGTCCACCCGCCAAGTATCGGTGCTCGCGGGCGTGCGCCGCGCGGCGGCAGGGTCCGGCGCTCACTAGGGTCTGCGGCGTGGACGAGGAGGCCGAGGGGCGCTGGCGGCGACCGGACCCCGCGCTGCTCCGGCTGCGCATCGGGCTGGTCGTGCTGCTCGTCGCCGTACCCGGGGTGCTGACGGCCGCCGCGGTCGCGCTCCTCGTCGGAGGGGTGCAGGGGCTGGCGACGCTGCTGGCCGCCGGCGTCGTGACCGGCCTGCTGCTGGTCGCCGTGCGGTGCCGGTACGACGCCTGGGGCTACCTCGAGCGCGACGACGACCTGCTCGTGCGCCGCGGCGTCCTGGTCCGGCGCACCTCGGTCGTGCCGTACGGCCGGATGCAGTACGTGGACGTCACCGCCGGACCGCTGGCCCGGCGCTTCGGGCTGGCGACGGTCACCCTGCACACCGCCGCGGCCGCGACCGACGCCGTCGTCCCCGGGTTGCTCGCCGCAGAGGCGCACCGCC
>JAJAYV010000324.1 GCA_026786045.1 Frankiaceae bacterium
CGCCCACGAAGGCGACCCGGCCGGGGGCGCCCGGGCCGCGCAGCGCCGCGAGGAGCGCCTGCAGCGCCGGCTCCGGCCCCTCGGCGACGACCTCGACGCGGCCGTCGTCGAGGTTGGTGGCGCTCCCCCGCAGGCCCAGCTCCAGCGCCCGCGCGCGGGTCCACCAACGGAAGCCGACGCCCTGCACCCGGCCCTTGACCGAGGCGGTGAGGCGCACGTCGCCAGGAGGCGTGGAGGTCACGCAGCCGAGGGTAGGGCTGCACCGCCAGTCCCTCCCGCGTCGCTCAGGTCGGCCCGCCCGGCGCCACCAGCTCGCCCTGATCGGCAGCCGGGCACGAGCTGCGGCAGACTGGCGGGGTGCCGCTGACCGTCTCCCCCTGCCGACAGCTGTGCGACTGGACCCGGACCCCGGCCGTGCTCGACGGCCAGCAGGTGCTGGCCTGCCGGGGCTGCGGCTCGCAGTGGGTCCGCGGCGAGCCGTGGACACCGGCGCAGGCCGACGGGTCCCCCCCGGCGGCGGTGCTCGAGGAGCTCAGGCGGCCCGCGGGCGCGGCTGGCAGCGCGGGCAGCTGAACGACGACCGGTTCATGAACGCCTGGCGCCGCACCGGCGCGCCGCAGCGCGGGCACGGCTCGCCCTCGCGCCCGTAGGCGTTCAACGACCGCTCGAACAGCCCGCTGACGCCCTCGGCCGAGACGTAGAGCGCGTCGAAGCTGGTGCCGCCGGCGTGGACCGCCTCGCTCAGCACGTCTCGTGAGTGCGCGAGCAGCCGGCGGACGGCCGGGCGGGTGAGCCGGTCGGTGGGCCGCTCGCCGTGCAGCTGCGCGCGCCACAGCGCCTCGTCGGCGTAGATGTTGCCGATGCCGCTGACGAGCGTCTGGTCGAGCAGTGCCCGCTTGACGCCCGTACGACGTCTGCGGACGGCCTCGACGAAGCGCTCGTCGTCGAACTCCGGGTCGAGCGGGTCGCGGGCGATGTGGGCGAGCAGCGGCGGCACCGGGTCGCCGTCAGGCACGACCAGCAGCCCACCGAAGGTGCGCTGGTCCACGAAGCGCAGCTCCCGGCCGCCATCGGCGAAGCGCAGCCGGACGTGCAGGTGCTTCTGCAGCGGGCTGTCGACCGGGACGACCAGCAGCTGGCCGCTCATGCCGAGGTGGCCGGTCAGTGCGTCGCCGGAGTCCAGCGGCAGCCAGAGGTACTTGCCGCGGCGCTGCGCCGACAGCACCGTCCGTCCGCGCAGCCGGCCGGCGAAGTCGTCGGCCCCCGCGGTGTGCCGGCGGACCGAGCGGGGGTGCCCGACCGACACCTCGGCGACCGAGCGGCCGGCCACGCCGCGCTGCAGGCCGAGCCGGACGGTCTCGACCTCGGGCAGCTCAGGCACGCGACCCCGCGGCAGCCGCGTCGGGGTCAGGTGCCAGGTCGGGCGCGGTGGGGACCTGTGCCCCGCCGAGGGCGACGAAGGCGGCCTGGGCGGCCCGCTGCTCGGCCTCCTTCTTGCTGCGGCCGGCGCCGTCGCCGCGCAGCTCCCCGCCCACGTGCACCTCAGCGGTGAAGCTCTTGGCGTGGTCGGGGCCGCTCTCGCCGATCCGGTAGTCCGGCACGCCCAGGCCGCGGGCGGCGCCGAGCTCCTGCAGGGCGGTCTTCCAGTCCAGCGACGCGCCCTCCTGGGCGGCGGCGTGCATGAGCGGGTCGAACAGCCGGCGCACCAGCACGGTGGCCGCCCCGACGCCGCGGTCGAGGTAGACCGCGCCGATGAGCGCCTCCATCGTGTCGGCCAGGATCGAGTTCTTGTCGCGGCCGCCGGTGACCTCCTCGCCGCGGCCGAGCCGCAGCCAGCGACCGAGCTCGAGGCCGCGCGCGACGTCGGCCAGGGCGCGGGTGTTGACCACCCCGGCGCGCAGCTTGGCCAGCGAGCCCTCCGGCAGGTCGGGGTGGGTCGTGTAGAGCGCGTCGGTGACGACCAGCCCGAGCACGGCGTCGCCGAGGAACTCCAGCCGCTCGTTGGTGGGCAGCCCGCCGTTCTCGTAGGCGTAGGACCGGTGGGTGAGCGCGCGCTCGAGCAGGCCGGCCTCGACGGCGGTGCCGAGCGCGGCCTCGAGCACGGTGTAGGGCGGGCCCGCCTCGGCGGTCACAGCCGCTCCAGGGCGTAGTCGACGGCCTGGCCGACGGTGCTGAGCCCGTCGAGGTCCTCGTCCTCGATGTGGAAGCCGGGCCGGGCCCGCGGCGCCAGCTCCTCCTCCACGATCTCCACGATCTCGACGAGGGCGAGCGAGTCGGCCTGCAGGTCCTGCTTGAAGCGGGTCTCGCGGGTGACGGTCGAGGGGTCGCGCTCGAGGACCGTCGCGACGGCGGCCTGGACGACGGCGAGCACCTGGTCGGGGGTCATGCCGGCACCTCCTCGGGAGCGGGGACCGCGGCGGCGCGGGTGCGGTCGAGCAGGTCGCCGAGCGCTCCGCCGATCCGGTCGACGAGCCCCTCTCGGACGGCCTGGACGGCGGTCCCGACGCAGCTGGCGACACCCTGGGGGGTGCTGGCGCCGTGGCCGACCACGACGACGCCCTTGACGCCGAGCAGCACCGCGCCGCCGAGCACCTCGGGCGACATGTGGTCGGTGGCGGCGGCCAGCAGCGGCAGCAGCGCAGCGCGCTCGGGGACCTCCGCGAGCGAGGCGAGGAGCACCTCGGCCAGCATCGTCGCGGCCCCCTCGAGGCCCTTGGCGAGCACGTTGCCGGTGAAGCCGTCGGTGACGACGACGTCGGCCCGGCCGCCGTGCGGGACGTCGCGTCCCTCGACGTTGCCGACGAAGTCGACCGGCAACGCGGCGAGGGCCTCGTGGGCCGCCTTGCGCAGCTCGTCGCCCTTGCCGGGCTCCTCGCCGATGGACAGCAGGCCGACGCGGGGGGCAGGCAGGCCGAGCCGGACGGTGGCGAAGGCGGCGCCGGCGAGCGCGAACTGCGCGAGCAGCTCGGGGGTGGCGTCGAGGGAGGCGCCGACGTCGAGGAAGACCAGCGGGCCGCTCTTGCTGGGCACGACGGCGGCCAGCGGCGGGCGGCTCACGCCGCGCAGGCGGCCGAGGGTGAAGACGGCGGCGGCCAGGGCGGCGC